>NZ_NHCK01000010.1:0-48752 GCF_002172815.1 Hyphomonas sp. TMED31
AGGGGAAGGCGGCAATTGCGCGATTGGGCCATTCGATCGATGAAATCACACAGAGCATGCGAATTGTTCCCATTGTTTGTGAAGTGCCAGGCCCTATTCAACGAGGTCAGGCGAGGTGGCAGGCGTGGAGTTAGACCAAGCGTTTTCGGAAGCGTGCCGAGATGATGTCAAGCGCGACGACAGTCAGAAAGATCACAAGAAGAATCGTTCCGACTCGGTCGTATTGGAACATATCGAACCGGCCCTTGAGCTCTTGACCGATCCCTCCCGCGCCCACCAGGCCGATAACTGTAGCCATCCGTATGTTTCGGTCGAGTATGTAGAGAGACANGCCGATATAGCTCGGCAACACNTGNGGCAGCACNGCGATTCTCAGAATTGTGAACGTTCCCGCTCCGGCGGCCTTCATGGCGTTCTGAGGGCTNACATTCGCTGCCTCGACGTCCTCGGCGTAGAACTTTCCAAGGAACCCAATACTGTGGAANGTTAGCGCCAGAATTCCGGCGATTGGGCCGAAGCCAAANGCGAGNACAAGAAACAGTGCACTGATGAGTTCAGGTATCGAACGAAGGAACGAGACAAAACCTCTTGCGCATGCATAGACGAGAGGGTGGGGAGAGTAGTTCGATGATCCAAGCCAGGCGAGCGGAAGGCTAAATATAATGGCGATCAGGCTTGCCCATATGGCAATCTCGATTGTTTCCAGCATTTTGCCCAGAACAAAGACGAGGTATCCAATTGGTTGGACAAGAAAACGTTGCTCTTCAGTGATGATGCTCATCTGAAGAGTATCCGGATCAAGGGTTGTTGTCTCTACGTACTCTGTCTCTATGCGGGCCCAAAACGGGAGAGCGTTCGCGTCAAAATCTTCGACCAGATCGAGTGGTCTTTTTTCCGATATGGCGATCGGAAACATATCGCGCGTCACACTTTCCACGCCGCGACCAATCTGTGATCCTTCAGAAAGACCTGCCAGCTCCAGCGAGAAACTGCCTATCTCGATAGCCATACGGTCCAATTGAACCCGTTCTGCCGAAAGGCAGGCCACAAAAAGTATGGCGAGCAGGCCGACAACCGATTTCCATCCGAAAGGTTGCCTGAGACGCCAATCTGGTACGGAAGTCCTTGTGGTCATCATCGACATCTAGGCGATCTCCAGCTGTCGTTCAGGTGCGCTGGCTTCGATGTCGAAAATCGAACGGATCGTATCGTGTGTGAGCGCGTCCGGCGGTCCGTCGAAAACAATGNGTCCATGCTTGAGGCCAATGATGCGGTCCGCATATGCTCGCGCGAGATCAATCTGGTGCAGGGAGCAGAGTACGGACGCGCCGCGTTCATTTGCTGCATTCTTCAGCAAGCTCATGACTTCGGCAGAGGATCTGGGGTCAAGGCTCGCAACCGGTTCGTCGGCCAAGATAAGACGTGGATCTGAGATGAGCGCACGCGCGATACCTACTCTTTGCTTCTGACCGCCAGATAGCTTGTCCGTGGTACGATTGGCATGCGCTTCGGTAAGTCCCACGCGCTCCAACAAAGCGCATGCTTTTTGTTGTGTTGTGCGAGAGTAGAGTTGAAGCGCGACGCGCCACCAACTGACCGAAGGGGCGGTGCCCGACATGACATTTTGCGCAGCGGTCAAACGGTCTGACAGCCCAAAATCCTGGTGCACCATTCCCATGTCTTGCAAGCGCTTTCGTGAAAGTGGTGTGCCGTGCAGCCGAATATCTCCGGCATCCAGCGGTGTCAGGCCAGCAATACACTTTAGCAGCGTAGACTTTCCCGATCCCGAGGCCCCTAACAGGACGCAGAAAGATCCTGGTTGGATGGCGAGATTGAAATNGGAGAGAACATTGGTGCCAGTCTCGTACGATTTGAATACACCTGAGAGGGCGAGCGCCGGGGTGACTTGTTCTGTCATTTGAATTCCAGGTTTGGAGACAGGCGNTTAGCCGCGTTTTGCGGAATCGGCCTTGCGCAATAGTGCCGCCATGTAATCGTCGTTCAGAAACGACGTGGCGTCGACGACGCTATCGAACAGTGCTTCTCCCGTCTCTACGTTATATCGGTCCACGCGTTTGCCGCCATATCCGCGAATGGCTTCCGGATTGATATCTTTGTTCGTGTGGACATTGCCAATCGCCTGCTTGAGTTTCATTTTGATGTCGCTGGGAAGTTGAGTGTGCATTGCGATCGGCGGATTTGGAATGGGNGCGGACTTTGCAAGTATCTTGAAGCCGCGCGCGTCCAGGCCACCCTGGTTTACCGCGCGCTCGAATGAAATGAAGGANGCACCTGCGGCGTCTACGTGTCCGTTNTTTAGTGCTAGCAGGCTGTTNGTATGACTTCCGGTAATTCGAATGCTCGACAAGTCNCTGAGCGGATCAATATTGACCTTNCGAAGCATNGCGAGCGGGTAGGAAAAACTGCTGGCCGAGTGGCTGGACCCGAGCGCGATGGAGTGTTCCTTGAGGTCTGCTGTTTGTTCGAAATCCGAGTCTGCTGAAACGAACAGTCCCGCGAAATAGGTCGAAGAACCGTTTCTCTCTTCGACCGCGAGCAACTCGGCGCAGCCGCGGTCCCTCGCTTCGATGTAGGAGGCGGGGCCAAACCAGGCGATGTCTGTCAGTCCGGCGCACATTCCTTCAATCACGGCGGCATAACTTTGCCCCGTACTGACTTGAAATTGCAANCCGCTTGACTGCGTGATGGCGTCGAACAATGGCTGAAAATCTGCCTTTGTCCCATCCTCGGTCCCGCCATCGGCAGGGATCAGCATGACTCGGATTGGCTTTTTGTGACTTCCAATTTGGTCAGCTTGCGCTGTGACGGGCAGTATGAAGACAATACAGAGGAGCGTGAAGATNGCGGGTAGACTACGCATCTCGATAACCCAATTCTCGCTTGGTGAGGCGCGTTCAGACCGCGCGAAGTTGATGTNGGATTGAGTAGCAGTCCGACATGACATTGGTGTTACGGAATTCATATATCTTTGATAAAATTTGAGTAGTATTCAACTCAAACGCTAACGATCTCGAGGAATGCGCATGGCGCAGAGCAAAACAAAACGTAAATCGGCCCCTAAGAAGCGTTCCGATGTCGCGATAGTGGACAATGTGATGACTCGTATCCGGGTCAGGCATCCGTCNCTGGGTCCGAGTACGCGGTCCATTGCTGACTATGTNTTGGAAAANCCTAGAAAAGTGGTCGGNATGTCTGTCACCGAACTTGCTGAGGCGACGGGGGCGAGTGATGGGAGTGTAATCAATTTCTGTCGTCAGCTGGATTTGTCCGGGTTTCAGCAGTTGAAACTGAGCCTGGCGCAGGAAGTTGTGCAGCCGGTTCAGTTCATTCATGANGACCTGCAGCCGGGCGATGATACGGGCACGGTTTGCCGCAAGATGTTTCATGCGGGCGTGCAGGCGTTGAAGGATACGATGTCGATCCTTGATGCGGATGCGGTNTCGGCGGCGGTCGACATCATACGATCTGCGAAANGGGTCGAAATCTATGGAATAGGGTCTTCCGCACCGATTGCCGAGGATGCCCAGTATCGCATGTTGCGCATCGGCCTGGACGCGCGCGTCGTGGTGGACAGNCATGTTCAGGCGATCAGCGCATCCCGCACCGGTCCCGANGTGGCCGTNTTGACCATCTCCCATTCGGGGTCGACGCATGAAACNNTGGCGGCGACACGCCTGGCGAAGGATGCGGGGGCGAAGACGATNATNGTGACGAATTTCTCAAGCTCGCCATTGCAGGCATATGCAGATGTGAAGCTGTTCACGATGGCGCGGGAAACCAAGTTCCGCACCGAGGCCATGACCAGCCGCATCGCGCAATTGTGCGTGCTGGATGCCCTGATCGCAGCGCTGGCACTGGCTGATTATGACCGTGCGACCGACACATTGCGCAAGACCTTCGACGTGTTGTCGCTGAAGCGGTTCTAGCGCGCATCGACGCCCATCAATGCCTCGAACACATCCGGTGACCGGGCGGAGGTGAGGATCGCCTGCATGCCAAGGGCCCTCGCGCCAGCGATGTCGGTCGCGGGATTGTCCCCCAGCATGGTGACCTTCTCTGGTGGCAGGCNGAGCGCGCGGCAACCTTCGTGAAACATNAGCGGCGAGGGCTTGCCAACGATGTCGATTTTTGTCGCGTCCAGTTCCACACAGGCGCGAATGGCCGCGAGAAGTGAGCCGGTTTCGGGTTTCAGGCCGCCATCCTGAGCCGGGTGAGTCAGGTCCGGATTGGCAACGATGAGGTGGGCGCCCTTCGCGAGCGCGTTCACCGCGCGCTCCAGCCGGCGGTAAGTAAAGCGCCGATCTCTCAACAGGACCACGACATTGGCGTCTTCCTGTGTGAGGCCCAATCCGAGCTTCCTGGCGACTCCGCGCATGTGTGGATCCCCGAGGACCATAGTGTCGCCTTTGTCGAATTGTGTCGCGCGATGTAGCGCCTCGATGCCGGCAAGTCGTATTTTGTCGCGCGGGAGTCGTATTTCGTCGCGCTCCAGAATCTCCTGGAAGTCTTCCTGCGTGCAGGTTGAGTTGTTGGACACGATGGCGACGCGATCCTGATGAGCGCGGAGGAAGGCTGCTGCTTCCGGGGTGAGCGTGTTGCCAAGNGCGCANCAGCCGTCCCAGTCGACGAGATACCCGGCGGTGGTCTTGCTGATATTGATTATTTCCTGAAGGCGCGAGGCAGCATTCTCGTAGGCCATAGTCAACTCCGGTGACGGCATGATTGTGATGAGTTTTCCTCAATTATAAAACCATCACGATGTAAATATCATTCATACAATGTTTTCTTAATCTTCATGTAAGTGTCGCGTTGCGGCTCTAGAGCAGCCTCGTGGCAGAGAGCGCCCACCAGCGCCCGGCCACAACCCGCCGATGGTGGCGGTCCCTGGGGTTAGATGAGAGAGACCAGCGATGAGAATTGAGACAAGCAGAAGTTTGAGAGTGGGGTTGAGTGCCCTGATGGCGACGGCAGCGATTCCCGCTGCACTGGCGCAAGAATCTGAGACGGGGGAGAACTCCCGCCGCCTTGAAACCATCCGCGTTGAAGGTCAGGCCGTTGATGCCTCCGTATCCGATATCGCCGTCGATTTTGCCGAGTTCGGAACGCAGGTTCAGCTGATCAGCTCCGACGAAATCGAGACCGGCGGCTTCACCAATTTCGGTGAACTTGCATCGGGCCTGATCCGTGGAGCGAATATCGGTTATTCGCCGGATGAAGGCGAATTTACCATCCGTATCGATGGCGGTACTGATCGCGACACGCTTCTCCTCGTGGATGGCGCGCCTTTCTTTGATCGCTCTTCGCCACTGGAAGACCTTTGGCCAGCCACGGCAATCGATCCGCGCATGATCGAAAGTGTTGAAGTTTATCGTGGCGGCAACAGCCTGTATTTCGGATCAAATGGTGGTCTTGGTGTCGTCAGCGTGAAGACGAAGCGTCCGGATGGCACACTGAAGGGTGAGTTCGGTGTCTATGCCGGTTCGTTCAAGACGCGCGAGTATTACGGCAATATGTCCTTCCCGCTAGACAAGGATGGCAAGCATTCCGTTCTGGTTTACGGGCGTTCCTACGAAACCGACGCGCACGAACTGTTCGATGAGTCCGCCTATAGCGACAANGTGCTGGCACTCGGCGGNCGCCACGAATTCCCTTACAGCTTCAACAGCCTCGGCATCAAATACCTCTGGGACATCGCCCCAGAGACCGAGTTGCTGCTGGGCGCATCCTACACCACGATCGATTTCCGGGACTCCTTCCCGCAAAGCACTGTNTTCCAGCCGAACTTCACNGAGTTCCCGATCTATACAGGTGAGTTCAAGCATCGCTTCAGTGACAAGCTGAAGCTGAATGTTGAGGCCCACTATCAGGACCCNCAGCTGAANAATAACGAGATNGACGCGCAAATCTGTCAGATCCCGCGCCTGCAAGACTTGCCGGCCGACATTCAGACGCTTGCCGCNGATCAAGGGATCNCAGGCTTCTCGACAGCATCTGCGTTTGAAAGCTTCGCTGCCGGTATTCCTGGCCTCTCCGCCGGGTGTGTCACCAATCCTGTCGGCAGTGCAGGTGGCGCATCGGATGATAACTGGAATGGCGGTAGCTCATTCTACATCAATCAGGANCCGGACAGCCCATTCTACGGTCAGCCNTATGGNACCCATGANAACCCGTTCCCGATTGGNGCGCCGATGGGATACGTCATCCAGTCCACGGCTGGCTTCGGCGATGGCGGCCTGACAAAGGGCTTCGGTACCACGGACCAGCGNGAATCNGGNTATGTCGANTACGGCATCAATGCNCGCGCGACCTATACNGTGAACGAGTACCTTGAAATCGTGGCCGGTATCCAGAACACCAGCTACACGGATAATTCCGACGACTCCTTCGGTGTTCGTGATGTGACGCTGACCAGCACAGGCATCTATGGTGACCTGCGTGTCTCCATGCCGGTACTGGACGGCTTCAGCGGCTCATTCGCGGCCCGTCAGGACTTCAACGACAATTTCGATGATCAGGCCGTCTGGAAAGTTGGTCTGCGTCAGGATTTCGGCCGTGGCATTTATGCTCGCGGGTCGGGTGGTACATCCTACAGCCTTCCCAAGATTGACGAGATCGGGGCGTTTGGTGCCGGGTCCAACATCAACCCGGGCCTGCAGCCGCAGGAAGTCAACGCATTCAACATCGGTGCAGGTATCGACGGCGAAATCTTTGGCGGCACGTACAATGTCGAGATCGGTTACTTCGAAACGGAGATCAAGAATTTGTTCTCCAGCCGGGCCGTCGGCGCGGTATGTTTTGAGTATGCCAATGATGTCGCCAATCCGCTGTTCAACAATCTGATCAACGATACGGCGACCATTGAGCGGAACCGCAACAACATTGTTGCGCCCGATGAGTTCTGCGGAACCGCAGCCGCGGGCCTGAGCGATCCGGGTGAAACGGTTGCAGTGAATACGATCCGCCAGCAGGACATTGAGGGCATCACCCTGGATGTCGCCTTCGACTTCGACAAGTGGCAGGCAGATTTCAGCTTCACTGACATGGAATCGCTCGAGCCGAACCCGGTCTACGGCGTTTCGGCACGCCTTGACGGCACAACCACCGATCTNGGCTTTGTCGTGCCGGGGCGGGCAGGGAGCGCTGAGTTCCGTCAGTCGTCCGAGCGTCCGGAGTGGACATTGTCTGGTCTGGTCTCCTACACACCAACCGACCGCTGGATCTTGTCACTCAACCCACGCTGGCAGGGGCCGGAATGGGCTTATGCCGGAACCAGCCTTGCCCGCATGGTGGACGAGGATGGCAACCGTGTCGTGGAAGACCTGAACTTCGGTGATTACTTTGTCCTCAACGGATCGGTTCAGTACTTCATGGGTGATGAGAAGCAGCACCGCTTCCTGATCCGCGGCGTGAACCTTCTGGGTGAAGATTACTTCGAACGTGCNTCAGGCGGATCTGGCTATAGCCGTGATCGCGCGGTCGTGCGTGGGGAAATCGGACCGAACGACAGCGCTTATTACCGCCAGTACGGATGGAATGGTAAGCCGCGTTCCTTCTGGATCCAGTACGAGTATTCGTTCTAACCATTCGATGGCCGGACCCCGCGAGGGCGGGGTCCATGTCCANCCCCGATCGAATGGTTCTGGTCACCGGCGAAATAGTCCCCTGCCGGTGACCACCCCTTTTCGAACTCAGATGAAAGGAAGTGCCATGTTTTCCCGTAGACTGTTTCTGGCGTCGTCTGGCGCTGCNCTCTGGTTGCCCAAGATGGCGGTCGCGCAAGGCGGCAAGCCTCATTTCACATTGGGGGTGGCATCCGGTTCGCCGCGCCCCAACAGCGTCATCCTCTGGACGCGCCTGGCCCCGGAGCCCCTGCAGGGGGGCGGTATGCCGGTTGGCTCCGCACAAGTGCGCTANCGTGTGTGCTCAGATGAAGCCATGCGAAACACGTTGCAGGATGGTGTGGCAGAGACATCTGATGCCAAGGGGCATTCGGTGCATGTGCGNATTGAAGGCCTGAAGCCGGGTCGGGAATACTTCTATCAGTTCTATTATGGCGATGAGGAAAGCCCGGTCGGCCGTACACGCACCTCAAGCCCCGACGATGCGTCTGCCAAGATCGCGCTGGCCTATTGCCAGCACTATGAAACGGGTCGCTATGCGGCCTATCGCGACATGGCNGACTGGTTGCCCGACTGTGTGATTCATACGGGTGACTATATNTATGAAGGCGGCGTCAGTCCGCTTGGCGCGAAGATGCGCGATGTCGGCGGNGGCGAGCGCCGTCTGTTCGAGATTGTCCGCCAGCATGATGGCAACGAGATCACGTCGCTGTGGGATTATCGCAATCGTTATGCGCTCTATCGGTCAGACCCGCATCTCCAGGCGGCCCATGCCTGTGCGCCNTGGATCGTCGCGATGGACGATCATGAGGTCGACAATAACTGGGCGGCACAGATTCCGCAGGACCCGGAAAAGCANACGCCGCTGGAGTTTCAGGTCCGGAANTACATGGCGTTCAAGGCGTATTATGAGCANATGCCGATTGAGCAGCCGCCAATCCTGCGCAACATGGAACCGGCCTTGCAGATGTATGGCAAGTACGTGTTCGGGCCGGCGCAGGTTCACTTGCTGGACACGCGGCAATTCCGGTCAGACCAGCCGTGTGGCGACGGGCGCAAGCCCTATTGCGCGGANGCGCTCGATCCGTCCCGGACCATGCTGGGCAAGACTCAGGAGGCGTGGCTGACACAAGAGCTGAAGCGGTCCGATGCGCCATTCAACGTNATNGCNACGCAGATCTGGTACACGTCCTATCGCTACAATGCGCCACCCGAGGGAGCCGTGACCAATCTCGATTCCTGGGACGGATACCCGGCAGCCCGGGAGCGGTTGAACTCGGTTCTGGCCAATGATGTGTCCAACCCCGTGTTCCTGACCGGGGATTGGCACACGGCCATGGCGTCCACCATTCACGAGGACCCGTTCGATACGGCCTCAAAACGCATTGGCCACGAACTGGTCGGAGGGCCGATCTCGTCCTACTGCCCGTGGGCCCGTGANATGGAAATCATGCGCGACGCCAATCCGCACGTGGCGCACCTGAANGGGAAGCAGCNNGGCTATCTGCGCGCGACCTTCACGAAGGACAATTGCCGCGGCGAGTTCCGGGTAGTGGAAGATTCCGGGCGTGCGGACTCTCCGGTTTCGACGGATATCGACATCCGCACCAGCGATATGTGACGGGCATGATTGAGCTGAGGCTGGAGTGAGCGTCTAACGCGATCATTCCAGCCTCANCTTACTTTATTCGTCGCCGAATTGAGGGCCGTGCAGCGCACCGGGCGGTGGCATCATGGGATTTGGNTCCCTGTGCAGCTCNGCCGTGGCCTCTGTCATCTCGGTGATTTTCTCCAGGAGTTCTGCCACGACCTCCGGGTTTCGGCTCGCCATCGAATAGCGNTCNGCNGGGTCGATTTTCATNTCAAAGAGCAGCGGCTCCAACCATTTCAGATANGGGTTGTTGCGAAACTCTACCGGATAGTTCCGATAGAACGCTTTCACGACGAGNCGATAATCTNCNTTCCGTGCAGCAACAATGTCGTTGCCGTCAAAGAAGAACAAGACATCATGAGGCGTTGCTGCTCCGGCTTCGAGAACGGGGAGGATGTCGCGTCCATCGATGGTCCGGTCCGTTGGGGCGGTTGCTCCAGTCGCTGTGGCGATCGTCGGGAGGAGATCAATCGACATCGCCATTTCGCTGGTTTCCGAGCCCGCTGGCAGTCTGTCGGGCCAACGAACCAGCATGGGAACCTGGAAACCACCCAGATACGTGCCTCCCTTCCGGTCGCGTAAATCTCCTGAGCTTCCTTCAAACCACGGGCCATTGTCGCTGGTGAAGAAGATCAGGGTGTTATCTTCAATCTCCAGACGTTCGAGCGTATCGAGAATGTCTCCAACAGCATCATCAATCGTCTCTACAACGTCGCCATAAGTTCCGGCCTCGGACCGACCGGCATTTGCCGGCGGGTGGAACAGGGGAATGTGCGGAAAGGATTCTGCATAATACAGAAAGAACGGCTCATCCGCATTTTGCTCAATAAAATCGACCGCTGCGTCAGCATACCTGGCAGTCAGGGTCGTCTGATCCACGGGGCTTTCGATACGCTTTGTCCCGTCAAAAAGATCAAAGGGGAACATGTCGTTCGAGTAGGCAACGCCATAGAAATCATCAAAGCCTTGATTGGTTGGCCAGTGTTCCAATTGGTGGCCTAGATGCCACTTGCCAACCATGCCTGTTGCGTAGCCAGCTTCGCCGAGCATTTCCGCCAAGGTGACTTCACCTGGCTCCATGCCATCATCGAACTGAGCGCGGAAAACATGCTGTGCACCTGTGCGAATCGGATAGCGGCCGGTCATCAAGGCGGCGCGAGACGGCGTGCAAACGGCGGCGCCTGCATAAAAGGACGTCATCTTCACGCCTTCCGTCGCAAGCCGATCAATATTGGGGGTCTTTATCAATTCAGCCCCATAGGAAGACAGGTCTCCATAACCGAGATCGTCCGCCATTATCACGATGATGTTCGGACGGGATTGGGCCTCAGGGGCAGTCATTGTCATTTCAGTGTCTGCAGTTGCGCATCCGGCAAGCATCCCCGCGGCAAGGGTAACCAGAAAGGCTTTGGCGGTCATGGCGTGTCTCTTCCTTTTTATCTCTCATCGTTTTCCGGATCATAGCTGGCACTGCCGAATTTGGCAGCACCAGCTATTCCCGGACAGCAGCATATGGGGGAGGATGGCTGCCCTAGAAATTCGCGCCGAAGCGGATGCCCGCATAGCGCTGATGGTCTCTCGGAACAGTCTGGAAGACTGCATTTCCGAAGAGATTGAACGGTGTGATGGAGGTTACGTAGAACTCGTCAAATACGTTGTTGACGAATAGGGATGCCTGATACCGACCAGACTTGTCGGTGATGCCGATAGACGCGTTTATGATGGCGCGCGAGTCTGCCTGGGCGATTGGGGCTTGGCTGAGACCGAAATTCATTTCGTCCTGCCAATAGCCGCTGGCCTGAACATAACCGTCAAAAGGCAGGCTTTCGAACGGTACGGTGTGGCGACCATAGAACGTTACCCGGAAGTCTGGCGAGTATGGAAGTTCACCGCCAGACACGTCCTGAACGCCGCCGACACACCCCTGTGCTGCGGTCTGTCCGGCATAGCAAGGCGCGCCGGGGAATTCGTCAATCTTGGCGTCGATCCAGGCCAGGCCGATATTCAGATCAAGCAGGTCTGTAGGTGACGCGGCAAACTCAGCCTCAAGCCCTTGCGTGGATACGACACCCGCATTGGTCAGTTCAAAGGTGATGTCGCCCGGGCGTTGGGCCTGCGCCTGGAAATTCTTGTACTCGGTGTGGAAGGCCGCAAAGTTGGCGCTGAGATTTCCGTCCGAAGACACAAATTTCAGGCCCGCTTCGAATGCATCGGATTCTTCCGGTTTCACCGGGTCAGCGTCGGGAACAGTACCGAAGGCCACTGTATAGGCGCCGCCCTTGTATCCCCGCGAATAGCTGACATAGCCATTGAGAAGCTCTGAGAACGTATGGCGAAGTCCGATGTTTCCGACGACAGCGGTATCTTCGATGCTTCCATTGAAGTCAGCATAGGTTCCGAGCGGCCCGCCAAATGGGAAGTCTCCCGGTTGAAGGACGTTGGCCGGATCACGGAAGGCATCCCATGAAATTTCCTCGTTGAGCACGCGCACGCCACCAAACAGAGAAGTTTGATCGTTGAAGTAATAGTTGCCGCTTGCGAACACAGCGAGGTTCTGTGTTTCAACGTTTCCAAAGAATTCAGCGGACTGAGCGAGGCTGAAGGATGGCAGTGCGATCTCCAGGCGACGCTCGAAAAAGCGGTCTGCATTCAGGAAATAGGCAAATCCGCCGACAATGAAGTCCACCTTGCCCATCACAGGTGACGATAGGCGAACCTCCTGGCTGAACTGATCCAGATTGGTAATCCCGCGATTGAGATCGAATGTCAGCAAATTGCCAACTTCCGGATCTTCCAGCGCCAAGCCATCAACATCGAGATTATTCTCGAAATCCCACTCACGATAGGCGGTGATGGACGTCAGCGTGAAGTCATTGTCGAAATCATACTCGACTTTTGCCGAGATGCCGCTTTGTTCAGACAGGCTGTAATTGCGGCCATTGATGTTCACGGCGGTATTTTCGACCCCGGGAACAACTGGGGCAATCGCGGCAATATAGGCGGGGTCTTCGCTTCCGAGCACCGTCAAGGAGGGCGTCGATTCCAGCTCCCGATATTCGGCGATGAAGCTCAGCAGCAATTTGTCTGTCGGTTCCGCTTCCAGCTTTCCGCGAATGCCCCAGGATTCGTAGCCATCCAGACGCTCGCCTGTCGCAACATTTCGTGTGTGTCCGGCGTATTCTTTCGTGAATCCGGAAAGGCGGAATCCGACAGTGTCGGAGATGGGGCCGGATACCGTTCCGCGGACGGCATAGGATGTATCCTCTTCTGCGATCTCTGTATCAAAAGCACCAGTCAGCGTGTCAGAAGGGCCACGAGTCGTAACCGACACAACACCCGCGGACGCGTTCTTCCCGAACAATGTGCTTTGTGGGCCGCGCAGAACTTCAACGCGCTGAACGTCGATCAGATCCTGAAAGCCCTGGCCGGCGCGTGCCATGACGACTTCGTCCACCACAACCGAAACGGAGGGTTCAACCGCAGCAGAGAAAACCGATGTCCCAACACCGCGAATGCTCAGCGAGCTGTTGGTTTCGTTGCTACCTTTGTTGAAGGTGAGGCTGGGGGTCAGGTCGGTCAGCGCTTCGACGGATCCCGTTCCTGTAGAATTCAGGACTTCATCCGAGAGGACGGAGACAGCGACAGGAACTTCCTGCAAGGTCTGCTCTCTCTTTGTCGCCGTGACAGTGACCGTTGACAATTTGCGCTCCGACTCTGCGCCCGCATCCTGAGCATGGGCGACAGACGTGATTGCGCCAATGCTGATCAAGCTGGCGACGCTAACGCAAGACATAAGTGTGGTGGTAATTCTGGACATTCCTTTATCCTCCCTGGAGCAGCGCTGATGGCCGAATTCTTCCAATCGGTAAAATTCAGTGGGCGCGCACCAAAGTCAACAGAAAACTTTCCAAAGGGTAAGTTTTGTTGTGAGGCGTGTCTCGAAAACTATGCGTTCAGATAATCCGCGGCGGACTCACGGAAGATCATCTGGAAGACGGCTTCCGTCTGGTTTGCGATCATCTCCTCGCTCTTCATGTCGACTTTGAAGGCCAGTTTGGCTTCGGGCGCGAGGACGAAGGCGAGTTGTGACATGCCAACGAGTGAGTAGAGAAACGATGTGACGGACATGTGGGGGATGACGCCCCGATCCATCATGCTCTGGCACAGGGGTACGAAATTGCCGTGCCCCGTTTCCACGAAATTCTTCACCATCCATTTCAGGCGTTCTCCGCCGCGAACAGTTTCTGCGATCGTGATACGCGCGTGCTCCGGGTGGCGGGCGCAGTATCTGACATAGCGGGCAATCATGATCTTGAACCGGAGGACAGGATCTTCCGGTTCCGGCTCTTCAAAGGTGAAGGCTTCCTGATCCAGCCTATGAAACATGTTCTCGACGGCGGCTCGCCAGAGTTTGTCCTTGCCGCCGAAATGATAGGTGATCATGGGGTGGGTGGTGCCGGCCAGTTCCGCGATGTCTCTGATCTTGGCCGCGCTAAAGCCCTCAGCAGCGAAGACTTTCAGGGCGGCATCAAGGATGTTGGCGCGCGTCTCGAAAGAGCGTTCCTGTTGAGGCTCCCTTACTTTATCACGTGTCTTTGGCATGGGATTTCCTGAGTTCGAGACGGGATATTCTTCCAATTGGTAGTTTATCAGGGTAGTAAGCCTGCATGTCCAGTCATCAGCTTCATGAGAATCGTCGGCGTCCGCGTATTGGTCGCCTCGCGCGCGGCCGGACCACTGCGGTGTGCGCATTGGTCGGGTTGGGCGTTTTCGTTTCCGTGCAGAGCAGCGTGTTCGGCCCGGCGGCCAGCGCTGAGTCGTCGCCTACATCGTGTCAGCCGACGCAATCCAGGGTCTGGATCGACGGCGGGAGCTTCGTGATGGGCAGCAACAACACCTATCGTGAAGAAGGCCGCGCACGGGCGGTCTATGTGGATGGTTTCTGGATTGACTCGACAGAAGTGACGACGGGCGAGTTCCAGGAATTTGTGGATGCAACGGGGTATGTAACCGTTGCGGAGCGGCCATACTATGATGGTGAGACACCGTCAGGCGAGCCGATGAAGGTGTCGGAACCCGGCGGGGCCGTATTCGTTTCCGATCCCGGAAAGATGGTGGGGCATGCGAATTGGTGGGCCTGGGTGCCATCGGCCAGCTGGCGCCAGCCGCAAGGGCCAGATGCCAACCAGGCCGACACGGATATTCCAGTCACCCAGGTCGCATTCGAAGATGCCGCGGCGTTCGCCAAATGGGCGGGTGGGCGCCTGCCGACAGAAGCCGAGTGGGAGTTTGCAGCGCTTGGCGGGCGGGCAAATGATACGTACTCTCCAGACACGCCACAACAGGCCAATACCTGGCAGGGCATTTTTCCGGTTATGAATACCGCTGATGATGGTTTTGAAGGAATCGCGCCCGTGGGGTGTTTTGAGCCGAATGGCCACGGCCTCTACGACATGCTCGGCAATGTCTGGGAGTGGACTACAGATTGGTATGCGCCCGCGCATGGGGATGAACACTCAAACCCCAAGGGTCCGACCAAAGATGCGAGCGGCGACCCGGCGAACCCCGGCGTGCCGTCCCGTGTGATCAAAGGGGGAAGTTTTCTGTGTGCTGAAAACTATTGCCGCCGTTACAGGCCTGCTGCGCGCCACCCACAGGAAACCGGCCTTGGCACGAACCATATCGGGTTCCGTGTCGTTTACGACGATCCATCGCCAAGCGAGTAGGGTCTTCCAAATTTCGTAGCGGACTTCTCAAAACGCGCTTGACAGAAATTTACCGGCGTGAAAATTTACCAACTGGAAAAATAATCCATGACGTAAACCAAAGGGAGGCATTCTGGCCGCTTTCACGATGAAGGCTGCCGTTTGTGCAACGATATGACGCCAACAAAACAGACGCTTCTGACAAGCGCTTCATTCATGTTCCTCGTGGCAGGCTGTGCCAGCGCCGAGCTGGTTGAAAAACCGAACCTGAACCCGGATGCATTGGAGCGGGCCGAAGACATCAATGCGCAAATGACGGATGAGGAGCGCGTGACGCTGACACTTGGTCATCTCGCCATGCCATTCTTCGATAGTCCGCCGCCAGAGGAAGCTCGACCTGGTGCGGGCTATATTCCAGGTATCCCTCGCCTCGGTGTGCCAGCCTTGTACGAAACTGATGCCAGTCATGGCGTGACTTGGCTCGGCGGCTCAAGAGGCAGTGGCGGCACCGCATTACCGTCCGGTATTGCCCAGGGAGCGACGTGGAATACGGATTTGATTGAAACAGGCGGCCAGATGATTGGCGGCGAGGCGCATGCGAAGGGGTTCAATGTCTTGCTCGCGGGAGGCATCAATCTGATGCGTGACCCGAGGAATGGTCGCACATTCGAGTATATGGGCGAAGATCCCCTTCATTCCGCGCTGCTGGGCGCGGCAGCGGTCCGGGGTATTCAATCGCAGAATGTTGTTTCTACACTGAAGCATTATGCAATCAATCCCCAAGAGACCGGGCGACATTTCATGAATGTCGTAATCGACGAGGGAGAGCTGCGCGAAAGTGATTTGCTGGCATTCGAGATCGCAATCGAGGAATCCGGTGCCGGATCACTTATGTGCGCTTACAATCGCCTGAATGGCCCGCTGAGCTGCGGTAGTGAGTTTCTGCTGACCAAGGTCTTGCGGGAAGACTGGGATTACAAAGGGTTCGTCATGTCTGATTGGGGGGCGGTTGAGGCGTTGGACTTTGCACTCGCCGGTCTCGACCAGCAATCCGGTGCGGCGCTCGACGAGGGTCTGTTCATGGGAGAACCTTTGCTGGAGGCCGCAAAGACCGACCCCGCCTACAAGAAACGTCTTGGCGAGATGGCCACCAATATCCTGTATGCCATCTATGACAACGGGCTGGATCGATCCCCGCCTGTCATCAAGGATGTTGATCGCGATACCAGTGAAGCCGTTGCTCTGGCTGCCGCGGAAGAAGCCATAGTTCTGTTGAAGAATGCAAACTCGGCTCTTCCGCTGTCGAAGGGAATGTCTTCTGTTGCGGTGATCGGTGGACTGGCAGACGCCGGAACGCCTGTGGGTGGTGGCTCCTCCCGTGTGCATAGTGATGAAGGTCCCTCTGCTACGATTCCGTTCTTGCCGATCGAAGGCGGGCCGTTCGGAGCGTTCCTGGGAGAAGAGTACAATCATGCCTCTCCTCTGAAGGCGATCCGGGAAGCGCTGCCGGATGCAAAAGTCTCCTATCGGGATGGACGTTATCCTGAGGACGCGGCCGTTATTGCGGCGTCTGCAGATGTCGCCATTGTTTTTGCCACCCAATACCAGACGGAAGGATACGATGTTCCGACTCTGTCGCTGCCGAACAACCAGGATGAGCTGATCGCCGCAGTTGCCGCCGCAAATCCAAACACGATTGTCGTGCTCGAAACAGGCGGGCCGGTTCTTATGCCTTGGCTTGACGACGTGGCAGGCGTTATTGAGGCCTGGTATCCGGGCGCCAAAGGCGGGGAAGCAATCTCGAACGTTTTGTTTGGCGACGTCAATCCATCGGGCCATTTGCCGGTCACATTCCCCGCGTCTACGGAGCAGTTGCCGCGTCCGGAACTGGACGGGCTCTACACTGTGCCGTTGAGCATGTTTGGTCGGGGAGAGCCCGGCGCAGAACTGAATGTTGACTACAATATCGAAGGGTCCGACATTGGCTATCGCTGGTTTGCACGGAAAAATCTGACGCCACTATTCCCCTTCGGATATGGTCTCAGCTATTCTGAATTCGCGTTGGGCGATCTCGACATTTCCGGGCCAGCCCATGCACTGACCGCCAGCTTTAGCCTGAGCAACACGGGTGATGTTGCCGGAGCCGACGTCGCACAGCTCTATCTCACCGCCGTTAATGGTGCGACACGTCAGCGACTGGTCGGCTTTGCCAAGAAAGATCTCGAGCCGGGCGAGGCAGTCGAAGTCGCTCTGGACATTGATCCGCGTCTGATGGCGGAATGGGAAAATGATGCCTGGGTTGTTGAAGCCGGTGTGTACGAGTTCGCATTGGGCAATGACGCCGGCGACCTGTTGTCACCAGTGTCTGTGGATGTGCGCGGTTTTGAAATCGCACCTGATGGTAAGACTATTCGCTAAACTGCGATCTGGAGGTTTGCTATGAGAAAGCTTATTTCATTCTTGCTTGCCGGCTCGTGTCTCGCTGCTTGCGCGTCGCTTGATAGTGACGCGCAGGCGGTTGAGACGGAATTGCCTGCAAAGCGTCCAAATTTCATTGTGGTGCTGACAGATGACCAGCGCTATGACGCGCTGGGAATTCTGAACCCTGATCTCAACACCCCGAACATGGACAGGCTGGCGCGAGAAGGCATTCATTTCCAAAATGCTTTCGTAACCACATCGCTTTGTTCGCCCAGTCGGGCTGCTTTGCTGACCGGGCGGCCGATGCGGGAGCATGGCGTGGTCGACAATAATTCCGACCTGGCCCCGGAACTCGATACCTTCCCGCAAGCGCTTCAGCGCGCGGGCTATGACACGGCCTTGTTCGGCAAGTGGCATATGGGCGGCGAGGATTCGTCACCGCGACCCGGTTTTGACCGATGGGTCAGCTTTCCGGGACAGGGATATTACTATCCACGTGGCATGTTCGGAGAAGTCCCATATCTCAATGTCGATGGAGAACATGTCGATCAGAAAGGCTACATCACAGACGAGCTCACCGATTATGCGCTGGACTGGCTCAATGGCCGGGAAGGCGACGAAGACCCGTTCATGGTCTATCTGAGCCACAAGGCTGTGCATGCTTTCTTCGAGCCAGCAGAACGCCATGACGGCATGTATTCCGATATGAATATTGTGGATGTCACGCCCTCCGAAGAGGAGATGACCTCAGAGCCGATGTGGGTGCAGAACCAGCGCAACAGCTGGCATGGCGTGGACTATCCTTACCATTCGCAACTCTCCCTTACGGACTACAAGCGCGATTATCTAGAAACATTGACGGCAGTCGATGAGAGTTTGGGCGAACTGATCCAATGGGTTGAGGAGAGCGGTGAGGCCGACAACACCTATATTGTGTTCCTGTCAGACAATGGGTTCATGTTTGGTGAGCATGGTTTGATCGACAAACGCAATGCGTTCGAGGAATCCATGCGTATTCCGCTGCTGGTCTGGGGACCGGGAAATGTGCGGACTGGCGTTACNGAGACAGCATCGGTTTCNATGCTGGATATCGCGCCCACGCTGATNGAGCTTGCTGGCGCGCAAACGGATGCGCCGCTGAAAGGCCAGAGCATCGTTCCGCTTCTTACGTCGGAAGTTGAGAGCTGGGACGATGAANTGATCTACGAATACTTTTGGGAGTTCAATTATCCGCATACGCCAACGCAGTTCGCCATTCGGGACGGGCGTTGGAAATACATTCGACTTCACGGTGTCTGGGATACGGACGCGTTGTATGATCTCGAGAATGATCCCGGTGAAACAAACAATCTGATCAATGAACCGGAGTTCCTTGAGGTGCGCCTGGACTTGCAACAGCGTTTGCACGCGGCGATAGAGCGAGGTGACGGCAAAGGCGAAGTGCCGTTTACCTACAAGTTCAATCAGGGCGCAGTATTCCGCTCTGACAAGGGGCCGGAAGCGGCAGAGTTTCCTGATCGCTGGGTCCGGGGGCAGGGCGATCCCGAGCGGTTGGAGCATGTCTTGCCCGATAGTGTGGACAAGGCAGCGAAGCTCAAGGGGATCAACAAGGCGCTGGAAGCGAACTAGGATCAACCATAATTGACCTGATAGCAGTGAACGACGTTCTTGTGCGCTGGCGACCGCGGGAATTGCAGCGGCTTTCGGAAAAGCAAAAGGGGGCGAAGTTTCCTTCGCCCCCTTCCTTGCATTCGTCTTGTGGCCTAGTGCACCGGAGGCGCGTACGATGTCAGGTTGATGCCATCTACGGCCGCGATGTACTCGTCGATAGTCGGCGTACGGCCGAGGATGGATGAGAGGACAACGACGGGCGTTGAAGCCAGCAGGGATTCACCTTTTTTCTCGTCGGAGTCGCGCACAACACGTCCCTGGAACAGGCGTGTGGACGTGGCCATGACGGTGTCGCCCGGCTCGGCCTTTTCCTGGTTACCCATGCAGAGGTTACACCCAGGGCGCTCGAGATAGAGAATGTTCTCATATTTCTTGCGCGCGGTGTCTTTCGGGTTGGCGTCGTCGAACACGAAGCCGGAATACCGCTCCAGAACCTCCCAGTCGCCTTCTTCCTTGAGTTCATCAACGATGTTGTAGGTTGGCGGAGCAACAACGAGTGGCGCGTTGAACTCAACCGAGCCGTTCTGCTTTTCGATATTGCGCAGCATCTGGGCGAGGATCTTCATGTCACCCTTGTGCACCATACAGGAGCCGACGAATCCGAGGTCCACTTTGCGGTTTCCACCATAGTATGAGACCGGACGAATGGTGTCGTGAGTGTAGCGCTTGGACACGTCCTCATTGTTGACGTCCGGGTCCGCAATCATTGGCTCGTTGATGGCGTCGAGGTCTACAACGAACTCAGCGAAGTATTTCGCATTTTCGTCTGGAACCAGTGGTGGGGTTTCGCCGGACTTGATCCCGGCAATCCGAGCTTCGGCCAGATCGATCAGGCCCTGAAGGACCTTCTTGTCATTGTCCATGCCCTTGTCGATCATGATCTGGATACGGTGTTTCGCGATCTCCAAAGATTCCACAAGCGTGTCCGGCTCGGAAATACAGATCGACGCCTTGGCCTTCATTTCGGCAGTCCAGTCAGTGAACGTGAATGCCTGATCGGACAGTAGGGTGCCGATATGCACCTCGATGATGCGCCCCTGGAACACGTTCTCGCCATTGAAGTGGTCGAGCATCTGCGCCTGCGTGGCATGCACCACGTCACGGAAATCCATATGGTCCTTCAGCGTGCCCTTGAACGTCACCTTGACCGATTGCGGGATCGGCATGGTCGCTTCACCCGTTGCGAGCGCGAGTGCGACCGTTCCGGAGTCAGCGCCGAAGGCAACGCCCTTGGACATGCGGGTATGGGAATCGCCGCCGATGATGACCGCACGATCATCAACCGTGATATCGTTCAGAACCTTGTGGATCACGTCCGTCATGGCGGGGTAGACGCCCTTTGGATCACGCGCGGTGATGAGGCCGAACTTGTTCATGAAGCTCATCAGTTTCGGGATGTTCTGACGAGCTTTCTGATCCCATACGGATGCTGTGTGACAGCCGGACTGATATGCGCCATCCACGCTTGGTGAGATCACCGTCGCGGCCATCATTTCTAGTTCCTGGGCCGTCATCAGGCCTGTCGTATCCTGTGAGCCGACGATGTTCACCTTGACGCGAACGTCTGACCCCGCGTGAAGAACCTTACCGGGCGCGACACCGACCGCGTTCCGGTTGAAGATCTTTTCGACGGCGGTGAGGCCTTGCCCCTCGTGATGGATCTCTTTGGATTCCGCATAGACGGCCGGGGCTTCAACGCCGAGGATTTCAGCGGCAGTCGTTTGAAGCTTCTTCCCGAAAACCACGGCATAAGAGCCGCCTGCTTTCATGAACTCCACTTTCTGTGGCGTCAGAGCGTTCGAAATGTCGACGAGCTCTTTGCTGCCGTCTTCATTGTAGAGTTTCTTGGTTTTCGTGTTGATCGTCAGGACTGTGCCATTGTCGACGGAATAGAGCTGTTCGAGAACAGGTTCGCCATCTTCATCCAGAACCGGCCCACCATTGTGGTTCAGCTTCTTGGCCCAGTTCTGCAGGTCCACACCGATGCCGCCGGTCACGCCAACAGTCGTGTAGAAAATCGGGGAAATACCGTTCGTGCCGCCGACAACTGGCGCGATATTGATGAATGGAACGTAGGGGCTGGCTTGCTTGCCTGTCCAGAGCGCCACATTGTTGACGCCGGACATGCGGGACGAACCAACGCCCATCGTGCCTTTTTCGGCGACCAACATGACGCGCTTGTCGGGGTGCTGAGCCTGAAGCTCTTTGAGGGCGGCTTGCTGTTCCTTGTTGTGCTCGAACATGCACTGGCCATGCAGTTCGCGGTCAGAACGGGAGTGGGCATCCGCGCCCGGCGAGAGCAGGTCAGTCGAGACATCGCCTACGGCGACGATGAAGGTGACGACTTTGATTTCTTCTTCGATGTCAGGAAGGTTCGTGAAAAACTCAGCCTTGGCATAGCTTTCAAGAATTTCGGTCGCCAGGGCGTTGCCACTCTTGTGGGCGGCTTCAAGGCGGTCTGTGTCTGCTTCGTACAGGAAGACCTGGGATTTGAGGACGTCCGCTGCCGCGCGTGCGATCGCCTGATCGTCGCCCAGCGCCAGATCAATAAGCACCTCAATTGAGGGGCCGCCCTTCATGTGCGAGAGCAATTCGAAGGCGAATTCTGGTGAAATCTCTTCAACCTTATGGGTCCCAAGGATGATTTCTTTCAGGAACCGGGATTTGGCGCCCGCCGCGCTGGTTGTGCCGGGGAGCACGTTGTAGATGAAGAAGTTCAGGGAGTCGGCGCGATGTTCGTGAGCGGGATCAAGGATCTGAGCAACAAGTGCATCTACGAGCTCGGCGTCTTCGATAGGTTTTGGATGCAGACCCTGAATTTTCCGGGTTTCGATTTCATCAAGGTAAGTTGTGTAGATATTCATATTTTTCCCGGCGCTATGTTATTGATTTCAGCTAGAATACTGGCTCAAGCAGTATCATAGCCGGCCGGTTCTTCGCTTTTGTGAAGATGTACTATTTTAGTCAGTTTTCCCTTGCAAGACATTTCCTGCTGAGCATCGGCTCTCCTTTGAGAGGCGTTCTCAAACGGCTGTACTTTTGGCGCCGTTTTTGAATGAATCCCTTGATCCAAGCGCCGCGCGCTATTCGTTCGTCTCCGAACGATCAGGGATTGGTGGAAATTGACGGCCTTTGAGTACGGCGAGAGACGCAGGGGAAGAGAAATCTAGCTGACTTGACCACGCCGCGTGACGCTCAGATGACTGGCCAGGCGGGTGTGCTCTTCCTGTCGAGACGCGCGACCAGAGTGTCGCTTGCCTGCTGGATCTCGGAATAGAGTTTNTCTTCGTCNATCAGNGTGGATCGGTAATTGTCGATTACNCGAACGCCGTTTANCCANACACTATGAACGCCTCGCCCATCAGCGGCGTAGACAAGTTGGTTCACCGGATCAATGAGCGGGCTCCATTCTGGTCGCTTGCGGTNGTGAAGAACAAAATCTGCTTTCTTGCCTACTTCCAGCGAGCCAATCTGGTCAGACATCTGGGCGGCTTTGGCACCGTTAATGGTCGCCATTTCCAGAATTTGGGTGGCAGGGAAAAGGTTCGGATTTCGGCGACTGTCCTTGAAGATGCCCGCGGAGCAGAACATCGCCCGCATCAAGTCGGACGAGTTGCCGTTATTGGCGCCATCCGTGCCAAGCAGAATGTTGACGCCCTTTTCTGACATCTCGGGGAACAGGCCAGTTGCCGTCGCGCCATATCCGCCTTTCATCGCTGTCATCGGGCAATGTGTGACGCTTGTTTCCGTTTGGGCCAGCAGGTCCACTTCGTGCGCATCCAGATGAACGGCATGTGTGAGGGACAGGTGTGGGCCCAGTGCGTCCAAATTGGCGAGGTGTTCAATTGCGCGCGCACCGGCAGTTTCCAGATAATAGTTCGGATCAGCCGGGTCGGCGCTCATATGGGCTGTGACACCAACATGTGCATCTTGGGCGAGATGGGTCGCTTCGCGCCATAATTCATCAGTTGCCGTATTGTGCCCGACCAGACACGGCGCTGCGGCCAGAAGTGTGTCTTCAGTGGCAGGGTATCGGTCTTGCTGGGCCACCATCTTGGCGACGGCGGTTTTTGTGAGTTCGGACTGGTCATCATTTGGATCGAACGCGCGATCCTGCAGCCACTGCCCAAGCCTGCCGCGGATGCCAGTTTCGTTCAACGCTTGCACCGTGGCGTCAAGATCGAGAATTGTGCCGGCCTCGACGAAGCAGGTTGTGCCGGTGCGGAGCATTTCCAGCGCCGCGAGTTTGGCTGAGAGTTGTTCGTCCTGCGGCGTTTGGGAGAGATAGGTTGGGATAAGCCAACCAAATACGTTTTCCTGCCAATCGGTATTGTCGGGAACCAGGCCGCGCGTAATGGGCTCGCCCGTAACATGCACATGGCCATTCACAAGGCCCGGCGTGATCACAAATTTGTCCGTGCCGTCGATGACCGTGTCGGCGCGGAAGTTCTGGAGAATATCCGGAGATGGTCCAACGCCGGTGATCCTGTCGCCTTTCACCGCGATGGCGCCGTCACGAAAGATGCGCCGTTCCTCATCCATGGTGACAATCCAGACATGCTTGATGATCAAGTCAGCAGATGCAGGCGAGTTTGGCTGATTGGTATCCATCGCGTTCTCCGACCGTTCGAGGAGCTGGTTCTCTTGCGACCGATGTTAAACGCGTTTGAGGCGCTGCAATTGACGCCAGGCGAAGGAATTCCTGACAGCCTATAATCTTTGATGCAGACAAGTAACTGGCCGCGCTGGGGCAAGACCCGTGGGATGACTTGCATCATCCTGAGGCGGATAAGTTGCCCTGATCCAGATAAAGTGAACATCGTGAACAGCCAGACAAATGACCTATCGAGAGGCGTCACACTGGCGCTTGTTTCATTCTCTCTGTTTGCAACAAAGGATGCCGTGGTTCGTTTTCTAGGCGGCCAGGTTCCGCCATTCATGCTGGGATTTCTTGGGTGCCTGCTATGCTTGGTGATGGCACCCCTCGTGCGCGGGCGCGGAGAACGACTGATCCACATCATCCAGCCGAGGCGCCCGAAACTGTGGATTCTGCGCGGCATGATTCAGACTGTCGGCATCATAGCTGGCATCATCGCATTCACTGAATTGCCTATGGTTGAGGCGTTTTCGCTGGTCTTCCTCATGCCGGTCATGATTTCGCTGATGTCGATCGTGTTTCTGAACGAGAAGGTGACACGGTCGACCTGGCTTACGATATTCGTCTGCTTCGTTGGCACCTTGATTGTGCTGCGTCCGGGCATGCGGGAGCTTACGATCGGGCATCTCGCTGCGTTCGTGCTGACCATATGTTCGTCGTCGGTTTTCGTGATCCTTCGCCACATAAAGCATGACGAGCACACGATCTCCCATTTCGGTGCCGCCACGCTTCTTCCGATGGTCTTGTGCGGGATCATGATCATTCCCGACTTTCGGCTTCCTGACCTTTCGCTTTGGCTGCCTATCGCAGTTTATGGTGTTTTCATTGCGCTGGGAAATCTGACGATCATGTTTGCGTCCAGATATGCACCAGCCAACCTTCTGGGCCCGATGCAATATTCACAAGTCGTCTGGGCTGTGGGCTATGGTGTATTCCTCTTTCATGACCCGATCGACGCGCCGACTGTTTTTGGGCTCGTCCTGATCATCGTGGCAGGTGTCTGGAAGTACACGCCGCTTGCCGGAATGCTACGCACTTCGCGAACGCCCGCGTGAACCTGTTTCGTTAGGCGATCTGACACGCATCTTCGAAAGAGAGGCGCGGCAGTCTCGGGTGCAGGTTCGAAGGCTCCCCATATCCGATATTGACCAGAAAGTTCGATTTGACGTTCGTGCCGCTGAAGAAGGCTTTGTCCAGTCCTTGCGGGTCAAAGCCTGACATGGGGCCGCAATCAAAACCCAGGCTGCGTGCGGCCAGAATCAGGTAGGCGCCTTGCAGGCTGCTGTTTCTGAAGGCGGTTTCAAGCTTGATGTCTTCTGGAGCGAACCATTTCGCGGCGGCGGGGAAATGCGGGAACAGCTCCGGTATCCTGTCCGCGAAATCCAGATCATGCGCCACGATGACTGTCAGTGGAGCCGACATTGTTTTTTCCAGATTGCCAGAAGAGAGAAAGGGTTTGAGCTTGTCTTTTCCCTCGCTGGTCCGAATGAAAACGAACCTTGCCGGCGAAGCGTTTGAAGACGTCGGGCCCAGTTTTGCGAGTTCGTAGATGCGTTTGCAGTCCTCGTCCGAAATCGGCTTGTCCTGCCAGTCTGAGAAGGTGCGAGCCTCAAGGAAAAGTTGCTCAAGGGCGCCGCGGCCCAGTTCTGCTTTGGTCAAATTCATGTCTATCTCGCATATCAGGCTGCGAATGCAGCGGCGGTTGGGTGCTGGTATGCAATGTGATCGCGGTCGCTGCGCGTTTCTTTGCGGCTACGGCCCTAATTCTTGCGGACGTCGGCAGTGCCAGATATCTGCGGTTGCGACCAGTTGTGCGCGCTTGTTGCGGCGGGCTGCTCAAATATCCATCTGAAGCGGGCAAGAAACTGTGCGGCGCAGATCAAGACTTGCTGCGGCTTGAAATGATTTCTTTTCTGGCAGAGTAGAACGACCCCCGAACGGATCAGGTACCAGCGTGACAGAAGCAAGCCCGGCATTCCCAAATCTGCCCCCTGTCGCGTATGAAGTGACACCGGAAGAACGCAAGGCCATCGAAGCGGCCATCGACAAGGATGAGTTGACGCGCACCGCCTTGGAGCTTGGCAACATCGACAGCCCCTCAATGCAGGAAGCATCTGCCGCTGAGTACGTGTTTGATTGGCTGACCCGTGAAGGCTTCGCGCCAAGAAAAGTAGGGGCGACGCCGGAGCGTCCAAACATTATCGCCACATATGGAGGCAAGGGGGACGGGAAAAGCCTGCTCTTTACGGCCCACCTCGATACCGAGAGCCCGACCTGGGACCCTGATCTGGATGCGCAGAAATTCAGGCCTGAAACGCTGGCGAACCCGGAATGGAACCAGTGCTGGCTGCAGGATGGCGCATTTCACGGATTTCCAATCTCGAATGATCGGGGGCCAATGGTGTGCTTCCTGATGGCGGCAAAGGCCCTGAAAGCCTGCGGTATAGACTTGTCAGGGCGCCTTTACCTGACCGCATCGCCCGGAGAGATAGGCCCCGAGCCGATCGAAGAGGCGCGGGGCGTTCAGTACATGGGCAAGGAAATCGGCACGCACTACGCCTTCTATCACGGCGGGGTGGCGCCAGATTACGCCATTGCCGCGGAGGGCTGCGACTTCGGGCTGACCTGGGTCGCATGCGGTTACGCCGTCTTCCGAATCCAGCTTTTCGGGGAAGGGGTATTCACTCCACTTCTCGACAATCCGGAGCGTGCGTCTGATCATCCGAACCCGATCTACCGGTTGGGCGATGCGATCCAGTCGTTACTGGACTGGGGACGAGTGTACGAACAAGAGAATATCTATTCGTCCGATGGCGGCGTTGCAAAGCCGAAAACCCAGATATCTTCGGTACGCGGGGGAGTGCCCTATGCGTTCGGAGCTGGCACCGAAATTTGCTCTTTGTATCTTGAGGTCGGCTTGCCGCCGCATGTTGAAGTCGGTCAGGTCTTCAGAAGCTTGCAGGCTCATTTGCGAAAACAGGGACTCGGCGAATTCGATATTGAGCCGGTGGTCGTGCGGCATGGATTTGCTGCCGACGAGACGCGCGTGGGGCCATTGGTGGCCGCTGTGGATGCCGCCACTCGGGACACGCTTGGCGAGCCATTGCAACTTGCCCACCCGGTCTATTCCAGCATGTGGCGCGACCACAACGTTTTCAACATGAACCGTATTCCAGCCGTGACAACCGGGTTCCCCCGTTGGCGCCCGACCCCGGAGGACATGGTCAAAAGCACGTTGATTTACGCGCTGACAGCCCTGTCACTCTGTGGCCGGGCGTCAGAATCCGAAGGGGGCGAGATGACTTCCCGGTCTGATGTGTATGGAGACAACCCCTTCGCCAAGCAGGAGCAGGCAGAATGATCAAAGCCGCAATCCCGTTCAAGGCAGGCAGCCAACTGGTCGCGATGAGTTCTCTGGAGCTGCTGCTGGCCGCGGCGACATATTCATCCCTGGGGGTCGTACTGCCATTCATGGTGATGGATCTTGAATGGAGCTGGTCGCAAGCCGGGCTCGGTTTCACCGTGCTTGGCGCCGTCACCGGGCTCGCCTCATCCGTTCCGCCATTTCTCATTCGTAGGATCGGCGTACGAAACACCATTCTCCTTGGAGGAGTGCTCGCCAGTCTCGGCTTGTATCTGCTTCATGGCGTCGACAATCTCATCCAGTACTATCTGGCGGCGGCAATTTGCGGTCTGGCCTATCCGATGATGGCGTCAATCCCGACGACTTTCATGGTCAGTCGTCTGTTCAAGCGCCAGTCCACCGCGCTTGGAGTGGCCGCAACCATCAGCGGCCTGGGCACAGTGGTGGGGCCGCTCATGGTCTTGGGAGTGCTTGCCCTGAAAGGGCAGACCTGGCGAAATTACTGGGAATACCAGGCGCTTGCGATTTTGGCTGCGGCGATACTCTGTGCCGTTATCATAGGTCTCGAACGGAGTTTCCGCCGACCTGCCAAAGAGGAGCTTGAAGTTCCAGAGGTGGAGGATCCCGCTCCGGTCATCATGCCTGACCAGGCGGACTCTCCAGCTTCGCGGTTTGGGCGGAATATTTACCGCACCACCAAGGACTGGCCCGCCAAGCTGGCGATGCAGACCACGCAGTTCAAAATCCTGGCAGCCGCTTATTGCCTCAACATGATGTGTCTCGTCACAGTCACGAGTCTGTCGGTGGGCCATTTGATCGAGCGCGGCGTTTCCGAAACCGTGGCCGGGGGAATGCTGAGCATTGAGGCATTGATTGCCGTGCTCATCCGAGGGTTTTCGGGCGCGTTGGGAGATATTTTCGATCCGAAGCATCTGGCGACGTTTGCGCTGTTCGCGACGATGATCGGGTGCGCTGTGCTCGCGCTGACAACCGATCATGTGATGCTGTTGCTGTATGCGTTCGGGACGGGGATTGGATTTGGCACCACCCAGTTGGCGTGTACCGTTTTGCTGCTCAATTATTTCGGGAGAAAGTACAATCTCGAACTTTTCTCCGCCATGTGTGTGACGGGGGCGATTTCCGCGCTGGGCCCGGTGATCGGAGGGGTCATCCGCGATGTATCCGGCAGTTTCTCTCTTATCTTCCTGATCCTTTCTGTCCTGTCCGCGCTTGTCTTCATGTTCGTTCTGTTCATGAAGCCGCCATATCCGGCGGAAGCGCAAGAGGGGCAGGTTGATGTGCCTGCGGACGCGAATGACGTGCCATATCGTCAACCCGCGGAGTAGCGATCCAGATATTTGGCCAACTCAAATTCGGGTGTGATGAGCCCGATTGCGGAGAACTTATGTCCCCTCACCCTGAAGCGTCAGACCCGAACCCGCCAAAGGGGATGCCGCGTTCTGGCTGGGTCAAATGGTTGAAGCCGGACCCGTATGCGTTGGTGCTGCTTGGCGTCGTCGTGACCGCGAGCATTCTTCCATGTCGCGGCGATGTGGCGATCGGATTCGAATGGTTGACGAAGGGGGCGATTTTCCTCCTCTTCTTCATGCACGGTGCGAAACTGTCACGCGAAGCCATTCTTGGCGGAATTGGCGCGTGGCGGCTACATGGCCTTGTCCTGACAAGCACATTCGTTCTTTTTCCGCTGCTTGGCCTGGCGGTCAGCTGTCTGCCCGATATGCTGATCAGTCCCAGCGTAAAAATGGGCTTNCTGTTCCTGACCATTCTGCCGTCNACGGTGCAATCGTCTATCGCATTCACATCAATGGCTCGNGGAAACGTCGCTGCGGCAGTCTGCACGGCGTCTCTATCCAACATGCTNGGCGTTTTCATCACGCCCTTGCTCGCGGGCTTGCTCATGCGTTCGGAGTTGCAATCGGGTGGCGGGGACNTGCTGGGCGTCATGCGCTCGATCATGCTGACGCTTTTNGCNCCCTTNATNATCGGACANCTCAGCCGTCCTCTNATNGGNCGNTGGATAGACCGGAACAAGGCGATTCTGTCGAAGCTGGACCGCGGAGCTATCCTCTTGGTTGTCTACACGGCGTTTAGCGCGGCGGTGGTGGAGGGTATCTGGCAGAGAGTGTCCGCCTTGGATATCGCAACGATCTTGCTCGTGAGTGCGGTTGTCCTGACAGTCGTGCTGTTGGTGACGCGCAGGACGGCTCAAACGACAGGACTGTCAAAGGAGGACGAAATCACCCTTGTCATGTGCGGATCAAAGAAGAGCCTGGCGAGTGGAGTGCCGATGGCAGCGGCGATGTTTGCACCGGCGCAGGTAGGAGTCATAATCCTGCCTCTGATGATATTTCACCAGCTGCAACTGATTGTTTGCGCGATTATCGCTCGTAACTATGGAGAGCGAGACTAGGCCCTCAGTCCGGCGAATGGCCGGGTCAGCCGAACTGGAAGGCGGAGACTGTGGCATTCATCACATTGTCCGAGAAAATCTTGCGCCCAGCATCATCGCGGGCTGCGCCGGCCGCAATCATTAGCGGAATGAAGTGTTCTTCCCTCGGGTGAGAATTGCGTGCCTGGGGGGCTGACAGCCAATTGCTAAGGCGATTCCATCGCGCGTCTCCTGAATCGGATTCGATTGTGTTCGTCAGCCAGTGGTCAAATTCTTCTGACGGGGCGGTTGCCGCGGGTGTCCGGAACGCGCGCATATTGTGGTAACTCATGCCGCTGCCGATAATCAGCACACCTTCATCTCTGAGGGCAGAAAGCGCCTCGCCAAGGATAAGATGTTTTTCCGGCGACAGATCCTTGGTGAGCGACAATGTTAGGATTGGGATGTCTGCATCTGGAAATGCCACCAGAAGCGGCACGAACACGCCATGGTCAAAGCCGCGATCCGTGTTGCGCGGCTCCGGCAACCCTTGTTGCGTGATGAGCTGTGACACTCGCTTTGCCAGTTCGGGGGCGCCCGGGGCCGGATAGTTCAATTCGTAAGTGTGCGGTGGAAAGCCGTAATAATCAAAGATCATGTCGGGTTTCGACGCTGTCGAGAGCGTGAACTCGTCCTCTTCCCAATGCGCCGAAATCACCAGAAGCGCCTTTGGCTTTTCGGGCAGACTTTCCGGAATACTCTTCAGCCATGCAGCGGTCTGGTCCCACGTATCGGCAGGGCCACCCATCAGACTCCAGTCCATGAAGAAGCAGGGACCTCCGCCATGCGGAATGAACAAGGTGGGCATTCTGGTGGACGGTGTCTCTGGCATAGTCTGTTCCCGATACTGATCCAAAAGGGATTGGTAGGCGACATGGTGACGATTGTCTTGTTGGTGGACGACCGCAAACTTGAACCTGCTCTCCATTTGAGGGGGGTGACAAGCATGCGCAACTAGTTGGGCGCATTTGAACAAGACCAGGTGCCGGCCTTGCAGCCAGATTTCGTACACGGCGTTTGGTTCAAGGAGTTAGGTATGGCGTTGATTGAAGACACCCGGAAAAGCAAGGTTCAGGTCCAGCCCGAAAATCTGCATCATCTGAAGGCGACGCCTGAAACGGTTCACTGGGGATACTTCCATCCAAACATAAAGCCAGCCTTGCACGTCAAGAGCGGCGACCTCATTCAGGCCGAAGCAATTACGCACCATGCGGGCGACGCGCCGGATCTGATGATGGATGAAACCGTCAAGGCAATCTGGGAAGGGGTGAAGCCAGAAGACCGCGCTCCCGGTGTGCATATCATGACCGGGCCGATCTATGTCGAAGGTGCTGAACCAGGCGATATGCTGGAAGTTCGGTATTTTCGCATGGTACCAAGATGCAATTATGGCTCGAATCTTGCCGCCAATTGGGGGCATCTCTACCAGGAGTTCGGCGAGAAAGAGCGCGTAACAATCTACGAGCTAGACCCGAATTCCAATACGGCTCATGCGCTGTACGCCTATGATTTTGAAGGCAAGTATCTGATTCCGGGGACAATCACGCATTGCCCTGATTGTGACAAGGAGCCCGCCCTGACCGGCGTTCGCGTGCCCGCCCGGCCCCATCTTGGAACGGCTGGGGTGGCACCGGCCGTTGATGAACGCGTCAGCACCATTCCGCCGGGGCTTCATGGCGGCAATATTGACAATTGGCGCATCGGCGCAGGCGCGACGATGTATTATCCCGTGCAGGTAAAGGGTGGCCTGTTCTCGATTGGCGACCCACACGTCAGCCAGGGAGANGGCGAGATCAGTGGCACAGCCATCGAGGCATCGTTGGACGTTTTGTTCCAGATTGTCTTGCGCAAGGATTTCAAATTCCCTTCCCCCTTGCTTGAGACGCCGGACCACTGGATCGTGCACGGGTTCGATGAAGACCTGAACAAGGCGATGAAGAATGCGTCGCTGGATATGCTCCACCTGCTTACCGAGCATCAGGATCTCAGCCGCAATGATGCCTATTCCCTGATGAGCGTCGCGACGGATTTCGGGATCACGCAAGTCGTCGATGGGACGCAGGGAATTCACGTTAAGATTGATCGCAACATCTTCCCGGAGAAGGGCGTCGTGAAAGATCCGGATTGATCCTGCGCGTCGGTGACCCCTGTCAGCCCGGCCAAAATGGGCGTGATCGGCGGCGGAATGGGTAGATGCTGCTCAAAAGTCAGGCAGCGTCACCTGTGTCCTGCAGTGTGAGATGCAGGTTTCATTGACCGCTGTAGTGGCGGTCCGAGGATCAGCATTGGGTGAGGACTGAGAGCGAGAGCGGAACGGAGCCAGTCNGTGCAGTTTACAACCAATGCGTATCCGAAGGAGCAGCGGAAGGACGCTTGGCACTTCGCGTTACAGCGATTTTCCATGGAGCTTCTGGAGCATGAGGGAGAGCTGTATGGCGAATTGGTCAGCTATCGAAGTGCTCAGGATTTCACATTTGTCCGCATCACGTCCACGGAACACGTCATCCGCCTGGACCTGTCGCAGGGCCCCTCCCANTTCTGGTTGATCATGCTGCTGGAAGGTGACCTCGTCGCCAAAACGGAAACCAACTCCATCGATGTCTCCGAGGGCGATATCGTTTATGGAATTGGCGATCTGGATGTCACGCTCGATTTCAANCGCGACAATCGCTTCTTGATGGTTCAGGTGCCGGTCACGCATCCGGCACTGCGTCTGCGTTCAAAGCCGCAAGCTGACATCTCCAATCTTGTCTCTGAAACAGGCGTTGGGCGCATGTTGTCAGGATTGTTGCGATCTGTCGCCGACACGATCATGGATGTCGACGATGACCAGATGCGTCCCATTGAGGTGGCGCTGCCTGAATTCATTTCCACGGCGCTTATGAGCGAAGCTTCTACCAAGGAGTTNGGCGGCGCGGCCGGCGTCCGGGCGGCGTTGCTGGAGCGAATTTTCCAGACCATCGAGATGCGTTTAAGTGATCCTGACCTGAACCTTCATCAGGTCGCCAAGGAACACAATATCTCACCGCGCTACCTTCAGAAATTGTTCGAATCTGTTGGGGATAGTTTCGGTCATTTTGTGAAACTCNGGCGGNTGGAGCGGTGCCGGCTGGACCTTCGTAGCCCGTTACATGCACAGCGTTCCATCTCGGACATCTTGTTCCAGTGGGGCTTCAACGATAGCGCGTCTTTCAGCCGAGCGTTTCGAGAACAGTACGGGATGAGCCCGCGGGAGTATCGCAGGGCGCCGCAAGAGGAAGAAGCGCAAGCCGAAGCCCCGCAACGGGGACGGCCGCCGACAGCGAAAGATCAGGCGATCGAATCCCAGGCTGACGAGATGCTGGATGACATCGAACAGGAANCTTCNGACGTATCGGATCNGCCNCGCGTTCCGGTCCAGCATGGAGCCCGGCATCACTATTTGCCNGTTACGCCTGAAACCATTCACTGGGGGCATTTCAGCAGTTCGCTGAAGCCAGTCCTGACCGTGGAATCCGGGGATTATGTGACGGTTGAAACCCTGACGCATCATGCGAATGACGACCATGAGCGTATGGTCATGGGAGACCCGGCGATTGAGGATATCTATCGCTGGACTCCGGAGGGTAAAACCATCAACCGNCGAGGGGCGGGCGCNCTGGATTCGTCTTNCTCAACAGGNCGCGGCGCGGGNGAGGGCTTTGGTGTNCATATCTGCACTGGCCCGATTGAGATCGCGGGGGCAGAGCCGAATGACATTGTCGAGATCCGTATTCTGGAACTGAAGCCNCGGACCAGCGGGAACCCGAAATATGCGGGGCAGTCATTCGGCAGCAATGCTGCAGCGTATTGGGGATTTCAGTATAATGATCTTCTGACGGAACCGAAACAACGCGAAGTCATTACCATTTATGAAGTCGAGAGCGAGATGGGGCGGTCCTGTGCACGTGCNGTCTACAATTATCGCTGGACCCCTCAGACAGATCCGTTTGGTATTGTGCATGAATTGTACGATTATCCCGGCTTGCCTGTGGACACGAGCACGATCAAGAAAAACTATGATGTCCTGCGCAACATCGAGATTCCGGTGCGTCCGCATTTTGGNGTGATTGGTGTTGCTCCGCCGCAATCCAAACTGGTCGACTCCATTCCGCCAGGCAATTTCGGAGGNAATCTCGACAATTGGCGTATTGCGCCGGGGTCCAGCCTGTTTCTGCCTGTCGGCGTTGCGGGTGCGCTGTTGTCNCTCGGTGATCCGCATGCGTCGCAAGGAGACTCGGAGCTGTGTGGGACGGCAATCGAGTGTTCAATGACAGCGCTTATCCAGCCTATTCTGCATCGGGCGAGCGACAAGAGAGGGCATATCCGGGATCTCGATTATCCTCTTCTGGAAACCCNGGACGAATGGGTGATCTTCGGCTTTAGCCATCCGAACTATCTCAAAGAGCTCGGGGCATCTGCACAGAGCGACATCTATAAGAAGTCTTCAATTGANCTGGCCATGCGGGATGCGTTCCGCAAAGCGCGTCGTTTCCTGATGACCGCACGCGACCTTGATGANGATGAGGCGATCTCGCTGCTCTCTGTCGGCGTGGATTTCGGGATTACTCAGGTCGTCAATGGGAACTGGGGAGTCCATGCCATTATCCGCAAGGAATTGTTCACGGCGTANGGGCGTGNTTCNCGNTGATGCGGNNAAAANCGNGAGCCCAACAAGTTCTTGTGCGCGCAGAGACAAGAATGGACGGGCCGCCAATGACAGGGTGATGCTGACAAGAAGAGGACATTCAGGGCATGCCGATCACCATCACCGAAGAGTTCATCCAGTCTCTGGCATCTTCAAAAGGAGATGTTCTCGAAGCTGAAACGCTTCCGCCAGAATGCTATACGGACGCCAATTTCTACGAGTTTGAGAAGGAAGCCCTCTTTACGCATGACTGGTTGTGTGTCGGCCGGGAAGAATGGGTGAAAGAGCCGGGCGACTATTTCACCACCTCCACCGTAAACGAACCAATTGTCGTGGCCAGAAATCGCAAAGGCGAATTGAAGGCAATGTCGTCTGTTTGCCAGCACCGCGCGATGCTGGTTGCCGAAGGTAGCGGAAATGCGCGTGGATTTGTTTGCCCCTATCATCATTGGAGCTACTCGCTGGATGGTGATCTGGTCGGCGCGCCGGCGATGAACAAGACTTGCGAATTCGACCGCAAGGCAAATGGGCTTCCGAATTTCAAGGTTGAGGTGTGGGAAGGGTTCATCTTCATCAATTTCGATCAGAATGCTGCGCCACTGGCGCCCCGTCTGACGCATGTTCAGGAAGCGATCAGTGGGTACGACCTGGCCAATGCGGAAGGGCCCCGACCTGACCCGGCGCCACGCCTCATGTGGAACTGGAAAGTCATGTTCGAGAACAACAATGATGGCTATCACGCCAGCCGCCTGCACCACGGCCCGTTGCATGATTTTGTGCCGTCAGAACAGGCAAGTTTCCCCGATGCGCCGAAAGGAGCCGCCGGCTATCTGCGGTTCAACGGTACGCTTCATCCTGACGCGAGCTTTAATCCCACACAGAAGGCGGTATTGCCGGTCTTTCCGGGACTGTCCGATGAAGCCCGAAACCGGATGACGTTTGCAAATATCCCGCCCAGCCTGTCACTGGTCATGACCAGCGACATGGTCATCTATCTGATCATCCGGCCTGACAGNCCNGAAACGCATTACATGGACACGGGCGTNCTNGTTGCGCCTGGGGCCATGGAAGACGAAGCCTATGAGCACAAGATGGAGATGATCATGAATTCGACATCTCATATCATCGCTCAGGATTGGCATGTGGACGAGATGGTTCAACTGGGCCTGCGCTCCCGCTTTGCAAAACGTGGGCGGTATTCCTGGCAAGAAGGCGCGCAAGCGCAATTCAATGAATGGCTTGTCGACCGCTATCTGGCGGAATGGGATAGGCGCGATCCGTCTGCTGTCGGGGCTGCGGTTGCTGCCGAATAGGGCGGAGCAGGCACGTGCACCCTTCAGAACACCCCACGACCTGGCGGTTCCAGACACGATCAGTGCCTGCCGCGCAGAGGAATGCGGCCTGGGCCAACGCCATGCGGCGGTTGCGACTGCCTTTCGTGTCAGATCCGGAAGGGCAACCGATTGACGGGCGTATGACCATTCAGTCTTCGGCGCTGGGCTTGCAATTCGCACGCATCGAGTCTGGACGCCAGGTCATTGATGGGCGTGAGTTGGAGCAGGGCGCGGGCATATGGTTGCTTGTCCTGCTGAAAGGAAATGCGCGCTTCAGTTCTGACGGCGTGGCTGTAGACGTGACGCAGAATATGATCGTGTACGGCGCGACGCGACACGACTCCCGTCTGGAAGTGAGTGAAGATAATGCGATCCTGTTTGTGCGCATTCCGGATGTGGCGTTGGGTGGCCGACTGATTGCGCCAACCCATTACAAATCCGGCACAATTGACGGCAGCGTTGGTGTTGGACGAATGCTGCTGGGCATGCTTCTCGTCATGGCCGATGAGCTTGGCGACATCTCGACTCAGGACCTGCCCCCGGTTGAGCTTGCCTTGATCGAGTTGCTGACGAGCAAGCTGCTTGAAATTGCAGACACGCGATCGCTTGGTGGCGCGCAGGGCGCAAGAGCGGCCCATCTCCACAGAATCCAGCAGACATTGGAAACCCTCCTGTGGGATCCTGACCTGACGATTGTGAAGGCGGCAGATGAGGTTGGTGTTTCTCCCCGTTATCTGCAACGCCTGTTCGCTGCGGATGGGCACAATTTCAGCGGATATCTCAAGAAGCGTCGACTGGAGCGGTGTCATGCGGATCTGATCAGTCCGCTCCACGCGCAGGAATCTATTTCCGAAGTGGCGTTTCGCTGGGGCTTCAGCAGTTCAGCTCATTTCAGTCGCAGCTTTCGGGAGCAGTTTGGTTTGTCGCCGCGCGAGCATCGGCGGACAGGGCTGGCAAACCGCGCCCAGGATGAGGCTGAGGTCAACAAATTATGGGGCGAGTATCAAGAGTTTGCCCAAGGTCGCGCCTAGCATGACACCATGCATCATTTGATACCGAATAAGTAAGTACAGGGAATTTATATGCCAAATCCAAACACACTCATCTTCGTTGACTTGATGTCGGACGATCCCGTGGCGGCTGGAAAGTTCTATGCCGAAGTCATGGGTTGGGAAGACGACGTCCGGATGGATGGCCAGTACTGCCGCATGGTGCCGGGTGGAAACTTCAAGAATCCGGATGGGTCGGACAGCGAGATCGGCAATTTGCATATCGGGATCGGCAATGTGAAGAACCTGCGCCCTAACCCTGATCCGGCAGGAGTGGATCCCCGGGCGCTATCGGCAGAGACCCGCACATCCCGGCTCTGGGTTTTGGTCAGCGAAGATGACTCGGTTGACCGGATCATGGAGGCGGCGGAGGCGCGCGGAGCAAAGACGCTTTGGCGAAATCATTACTGGAAGGAATTCAATGGCTTCAATGATTCCTTTCAAGACCCGTGGGGCAACCAGATCATTCTTTGGCGCAAGGGCGGAGCAGATCCGGTGATCCCAGAGGGGTATACCAGCGAATGACCGACCTGGCGGGCGCAGACGCTATCGGGCAGCAGGCGGTAGCTCGCAAGACGGGTGTGGTCGTTGCTGCAACGGTGGGGAATATTGTCAGCACAACGCCCGCCGTCAGTGCGGTCTTCAGCCTGTTCCTTGTGCCGATCTCGACAGAGTTTGGTTGGCCACGGTCTGTTGTGTCTGGAGTCCTGCTGCTGACGGCTGTCATGTCGGCGATCATATATCCCATCGCCGGTCGATTGTCTGACAAATGGGGCTCACGGCGCATTATCCTTTTCGGAAGCGCTGTGTTTGCTCCGGCAATTGCGGGATTGGCGCTGGCGAATGGTTCCGTGCTTCAGTTCTACGCCCTGTTTGCGCTTGTCGGCGCTGCGGGGGCCATCCCGTCAACGCCCGCTTATTCCAAGGTGATTTCCGAGTGGTTCGATGAAAAGCGAGGACTGATGCTTGGGGTGGCAGCAGGGTTCGGCAATGGGCTCGGATCGACCTTGATGCCAATTGCGGCCGGGTTGATGCTGGTACAGTTCGGATGGCGTGGCGCCTATATCGGGATTGGCCTGATTGTCTTCTGTCTTGGGTTCCCTGTTCTTTTTGCATTGCTGCGGGACGCGCCTGGCCGGCTGGCGGTGATCCAGAAGGGCGANAGAGGNGCGCGAGNTTCTCCCGCAACGGAGACGCTATCCGGCGTCAGTCTTGGCGAAGCGGCATCCATGNNGACATTCTGGATTCTCATGGCGGCTGTCGCCCTTGGCGCCGGATGCATGACGGCCATTTTCACCCATGTGGTGCCCATGTTGATGGATCGCGGCATTTCCCTTCAATCCGCGACGTTGGCCATCAGTATCTTCGCCTTGGTAACTGCGGGGTGGCAAGTCATGACGGGATACTTCCTGGACCGTTTTTATACGCCAAAAGTAGCGGTGCCCATGTTTGCTGCGGCGATCCTTGGCCTGCTTTGTTTCCAGTATGGAACGGCCCTGCCGACCATCTACATCGGCGCCGCTTTGATGGGCATTGGGCTTGGNGCAGAGTTTGGCTGTCTGTCCTATTTTGTGTCCCGCTATTTCGGGCTTCGCTCATTCGGAACGATCATTGGGGTNTTCTACTCCGTCGTCATAGTCTTCCAGGGAGGGGCGCCGGTCTTGATGGATATCGGCTTTGACGTCACGGGCAGCTATGTGACNTCGGTATGGGTGCTCGCAGGTCTGCTCTTGCTTGGCACTGTCCTGATCNTGTTGCTTCCGGAGTTCAGCAAGAACTCGTCCGCTCACGATCAGGAGGTGATCAGCTGATGGCAGACNTGACNATNTTGGGAAGCGTCAATCTGGATGTTGTGCTTCGTGTTGCCAGCTTGCCAAGGCCGGGGGAAACTGTTTCTGCAACAGGGTCTGATCATTATCTCGGTGGGAAGGGAGCCAACCANGCGGTTGCCGCCGCGCGGTCTGGGGTCAATCTGGAATTCNATGCCTGCCTTGGAGATGATGAGGACGGGGCATGGCTCATTTCNGAGTTGGAGGCACTTTCTGTGCCTTCGGGCGNNATCGAAAAGNTGCCATCCATGCGGAGCGGTCGCGCTTATATCTGCGTGGACGCAGCAGGCGAAAATCACATCGTCGTCGATGCCGGCGCAAATGCTCAGCTCAAGGTCGTTCCGCCAAAGCGGGCCGACGCAAAAGTTGTCTTGTCCCAATTGGAGACGCCAATCGAAACGACACTTGCGTATTGTGCGTCGCTTGCAGGCTCCAATACGACAGCTGTGTTGAATGCGGCGCCAGCGATATTGCGGGCGCGCGATGACTTGTTCCACGTGATGAACATCATCGTGATGAACGAGTCTGAACTCGCATTCTATGCCGAAATTGAGAGCCTTCCGGAAGATATTGAAGATATCACCCGAATTGCCAGGACGCTGCTCTCGCGTGCGGATCAGGTTATCATCGTGACTTGTGGTGCCGCGGGTGCGNTGGCNATCAGTCGCAATCACCTGCACGTAACACCCGCGCGACGCACGAAAGCGCGAGACACAACCGGTTCAGGCGACTGTTTCTGTGGAACCTTGTGCGCGCGACTTGCCATGGGCGACCAACTTGATGCAGCGATGCAATACGCATCCATAGCGGCATCCTTGTCCGTTGAGAAAGATGGCGCCGCCGCATCCATGCCCTCGCGGGAAGATGTTGAGCTGATCATCTTCGAGATGGAGTCGGAGGAGGTTCCTGGATGAAGACCTGGTTGATTACCGGCGTCAGCAAGGGGCTGGGAAAGCAGATCGCTTTGCAAATGCTGGAGCAAGGCGACCGTGTGATCGGCACGGNGCGCTCTGAACAGGATCACGAGGNATTTTCCAGTCAGGCGGGCGGACGCGCCATTGCGCTGCTGCTTGATGTGACTGACTTCGATGAAGTCTTTGAGAAAGTAGCTGAAGCTGAAAGAGAACACGGTCCGATTGATGTGCTTGTGAACAATGCCGGATACGGATTGACTGGAGCCATTGAGGAAACCTCTATTCAGGAAATCAGATCGCTTTTCGACGTAAACGTTCTTGGCGCCATCGCCATGATCCAGGCNGTGCTTCCAGGAATGCGNCGGCGACGCGCGGGGCACATTGTGAATGTTTCCTCCGCCAGCGGGCTNGCNCCGTGGGCAGGAACCGGAATTTACGGCGCAAGCAAGTATGCGCTCGAATGTATTGGTCAGACATTGGCGGACGAGGTTTCGCCACTTGGCATTCATGTGACGAATGTGGCGCCGGGGGGAATGCGCACNGATTTCGCCGGCGGCTCCTTGCGCGCAGTTGAGCCGACTATTCCGGACTACGAAACGACGGCCCATATGGCCCATCAAGTGCTTTCGGAAGGNANGGGNCGGGANCCAAGNNCCCCNGGCAAGATCGCATTGGCNATTTCNCACCTGGTGGAGATGGATGTGCCGCCGCGGCTGCTGCTATTGGGCGCGGATGCGTACAAATACGCGACCGACCATCTCAGAAGCCAGCTTGATGCTATGGATGCGTTCAAAGAGCTCACGCATTCTGTTTCTGCGGAGGCAGTGTGATGCCTTTTTCAGCAATTCAGCGCGCCACAAGAATTCATGTCGCTCGGTGCAAGACCGATGCATCCAGCGTTGATANTCTCAATTNCNAATNTGCTGAATTTCCNGAGCCTGGAGGCCATGATGACGACTGNANCTGTGTGCAAACCTGTGACGACCGCNGCGGCCTGGCGTGGCGATGAGATCAAGGCNGGCGAGGAATGGATCTACCATCTNTCACCTGAGCAGGTNGANGAANTGGAGGACCTCGGAGCCCGGTTTGTTGAGGNGGATCCAGACCTTCGNTTCGTGCAAGCATCTGAGTATCCCCTGACAGCATGCGCCGAAGCGGTGGAAGCCTGGGGCCGTGATGTCGATACAGGGCGGGGTTTCGTTCTGGTGCGGGGATTGCGAACGCATTTGTATTCGGATGCCCTGTCTTCGGCGATCTATTACATTCTCGGCCTGCACATGGGAGATCCGATCCGTCAGAACGAGATGGGAGACTTGATCGACCATATCTACGCGACATCCGACAAGACGATGGATGACCCAACGGCGCTCTCATCAAAGGTGCGCGACAAGCTGGTCTATCATTCCGACAGTTCCGACATTGTCGCCCTGATGTGCCTGAGACCCGCAAAGGAAGGGGGCGCATCCTGTCTGGTGTCAGGTGCCGAGATCTATAATGAAATTCTGCGTCGCCGGCCCGACCTTGCGCCATTGCTGCTGGAGCCGTTTCATTGGGACTGGCGGCGGCAAGACCATAATGCCCCGGCCAACACGTACACATCGCCGGTGATCAGCATCGAAGAAGGTGTGTTCAGCATGTATGCGGGCTCGCTCTATATTCTGACGGCGCAGGAGTATCCGGGGGTGCCGAAGCTGACGGATGCGCAAAAGGAAGTGCTCGCGCTGTTTGACGAAATTACCTACGAGCCAGGCATGGCGATCGATATGGATTTCCGCCCCGGTGATATTCAATGGCTATCCAACTACGCCGCACTTCATTCTCGTACGGAGTTCTTTGATCATCCTGAACCGCAACGCAAACGCCATCTTTTGCGCTTGTGGCTCAGCCGGGATGCAGGGCGACCAGTTGTGGAGGGCTTTGGCAAGAATGGTGTTGTGCAGGTCAGGGAAAAACCTCGGGAAGGTGTCGATGATGAAGTGATCGGCAAATTCCATGTCGCGGACGCGGCCGTGCCCAGAATGATTTCCTGATCAAGCCACAGAAGAAGACGCTGAATGCCTGAACTGAAAGTGATCAAGCGCTCCGGAGAAGAGGTCGTCATAGAGGCAACCGCTGGCCATAGCGTAATGGAGGCAATATCTGCTTCTGGCGCCGAAGATATCGCTGCGATTTGCGGGGGTGCCTGCGCGTGCGCAACCTGTCATGTCTTCGTGGGGGATGAGTTTCTGGATCGCACGGGGGCGGCATCCGAACCGGAAAAGGAGTTGCTCGATTTCTCCGACAATGCACGGCCCCAATCCCGGCTATCATGCCAGATCATCATGACGGATGAGCTGTCGGGTTTGTGCGTGAAAGTTGCGCCTGAGTAAATGTGAGCGCCTGTGGAAGATGGTCGCCGATCAATAGTTGAGGCGCGAGAAATCAAGAACCGGATGGCTTGCCTTGGTGATAGTCCGGTATCGAAATGAGGGAATTGAAGACATGTCAGAGCCAGTTTCTCCAACCAAGTTTGACTTGCCATCCGATACCGGAGGCAAGGATCTGGGCATCTTCATGCCGATCGCCAATGGGGGGTGGATCCTGTCGAGAAACAAGCCGGAGCTCGATGGGTCATATGCCTACAACCGCAAAGTCGCGGTTCTGGCAGAAGAGCTGGGATACGACTTCATCATGTCCATGGCAAAGTATCGCGGATATGGCGGCGAAACCAAACAGTGGGATGCGACACTCGACGCGACGGTCACGATGGCAGCGCTGGCAGAAGTCACCAAAACCGTGAAGGTCTGGACCACTGTCCACACGATCCTGCAAAATCCGGGAACGGTCGCGAAAATGATTGCTACGCTGGATCAGGTATCGAACGGACGGGCAGGGCTCAATGTGGTCACGGGTTCCTACAAGGGCGAGTTCTCCCAAATGGGTATGTGGCCGGACGATGTTGACCACGACGCCCGATATGATCTTGCCGACGAGTGGATCAAGGCCATCAAGGGCTTGTGGACCGAGCCTTCTGTCACGATGGATGGCAAGTATTTCCAACTGGATGACTGCGTTTCGAATCCTAAGCCTTCGAAAAAGCCATTCCTTGTTTGTGCGGGTACGTCTGAAAAGGGAATGCGATTCAGCGCGAACGAAATGGACGCGATCTTCTTGTCTGGCGACGTTCCTGAAGTGCTGGCCGCTGCCAGTAACAAGGTGAAAGGCATCGCCGCCGAAATGGGGCGGTACATCCGCACGTACGCGATGATGACCGTTGTCCTCGGCGATACAGATGAAGAGGCTCAAGCGACGGCGCAACACTATCGGGATGGTCTCGATGAAGAAGCCCTGCGCGGTATGATGCGCGCCTACGGGTTCCTGGATGCCGAAATCGGCAAGGAGAATGCGTTCGTGAAAAAGGCCAGATCATCGTTCATGTCGCCGCACGTTGCAGGATCGCCTGATACAGTTGTGGAGCGTCTGTCCCAGCAATTGGAAGTGTCGGGTCTGGATGGCCTCATGCTGATCTTCCCCGACTATATTGAGGGAATGCCGAAATTTGCGGAAGAAGTGCTTCCAAAGTTGCGCGCAAAGTTTCCGTCTCTCGCCGGGGCGGCATAGATGACAGCTTTGCCGTCTGTATCTGACTTACCGCATGTCGGGACCGAGTTGCTCAGCGAGATACTTGATCCTGCACGTACCGCCTTGGTCCTGGTCGATGTTCAGGTGGATTTCGTTTCGCCAGATGGCGTGATCGGGCAGGCGGGCGTTGACCTTCGCCCAGCGCACATCGCAATGGCCCAGATGGCTCGTCTTCGTGAGGCGCTCAAGCAAAAGAGCGGAACCATCTGTTTCCTGAAGGTCGTGACCCGGGATGAAACAGACACGGACGCCTTGAAGAACCTCTATGCTTGGCGCGGCAAGCCGGGCCAGCACGCGATATGCCGTGCGGATGAGGCGGGGTCAGACTATTACCAGCTTGTCCCGGAGGATGGTGATCTCGATATAGCGAAGGTTCTGTTCGATGGGTTTCATGGCACGGAACTCGACGCGGAATTGAAGGCGCGCGGCATTGATACTGTGTTGATGGCGGGCGTGACGACGGATTGCTGTGTCGACCAGACCGCTCGGTCTGCCTTTCATCACAATTTCAACGTCGTCGTCGTTTCTGATGCGTGCGCGGCTTATGAAGAGATACTTCATGTCGGTGCGCTCATGGCATTGGAGAAGAATTGCGCTTTGCTGGCTGATACGCAGACAGTCCTGGACACCCTGGAAGGGTAACCCCAAATCGGAGCACGACCGCTCCGACTGGGCGCAAATACAAACTCGGAGTGCGCACAGCGACAATATTGATCGCCCCCGATGTGAGACCTTTGATGCTTGGTCCCTCACATTGACAGGATGGCGAGCATGTTTCGAAAGTGGTTGGTCTTTGCCATTCTGGTTGGCGGCTTCTTCGTGCTCAATGCCAGCACATTTGCATCACTCGGCGTCGTCCTGTTTGTTATGGCGGACGATCTGGGGTGGAGCTACACGTCCGCCGGATTGGGTTTCACCGTGCTTGGGCTCGCCGTCGGGCTGACAGGGTTTCTGCCGGCCTTTCTGCTTCCGCGTATTGGTGCACGACAGACATTTGCACTCGGCTTCGTCCTGGTCGGTGCCGGGTTTGGTCTGGCGAGCGCGAGCGAAGCGCTGATGACCTTTTTTGCGGCCATGTGCTTTGTCGGAGCGGGATTCTCCCTTGCCGGAAATGTCACGGCGGTGTGGTTGATCGGAGAATGGTTCCCGATCCGAACGGCCCGGATGATCGGCCTGTATCTCATGCTTGGCGGCATTGGCGATATCGTGGGCCCAGGCTTGAGTTACTACGTGGTCGAGTGGACGAGTTGGCGTGCAAACTGGACCATTCTGGCCGGGGTTTGTGGCATGCTGGTAATCCTTGGCGCGCTGGCCATTCCCAAGGACAAGACGTCGTATCGGGAACGGGAGGCCAATGAGGACGCGCTGGAGGGCTCGGCGGCAAGAAGTTCCGAGAACTGGAAAACGGCAGTGTTTCGTCCGCTTTTCCTGGTGATTGCGGCGGCGGTAACCTTCAATCTCGCATGCGTCACGACCGTCCACTCAATGGCTGTCAGTCATTTGAAGTTGATTGGGCTATCGCCTTCCGTTGGGGCACTTGGCCTCAGCTTCATGGCGTTTGTATCCTTGGCATTCAAAGGCCTGGCTGGACCGCTCTGTGAGCGGTTTTCGTCGAAACACTTGCTGGCCGTGAGTATGGCCTTGCAAGCTGTAGGGATTGTGCTGTTTGCGATCGCCATGAGCCCGGCCATCGTTGTGGTGTCTTCCTTGCTGTTTGGCGCGGGGTGGGGGATCACCGTTGTCGCGACGATGGTCGTGCTCATTGAGCGTTTCGGCAGGGTACTGGGTGCCCAATTGCTGGGCGTGTCGCACCAGATTTCCTCGGTTGCCGCCTTTGGTCCCTTGGCAGCTGGACTGGCCGCTGACAAGGTCGGCTCATTCGCGCCAGTTTTCTTCGTGTTCGCAATTGCGCTGGGTCTTTTGGCATTGTTTATCCAGGTTTTGAGGGACCCGGGATTGTCAAAGCTTCAACTCACAGGCACGACACAGGAAACTGGTTCCGCCGATGCTCTCAAAGCGTAAGTCCTTGTGAAGCGTCCGCTGTGGCTGCGAATACAACCTGTTGGTGTGTGTGGAGAGTAAGTTTCGTGTTTCTGGTGGTTCAGCTTTTGCAACTATTTTGGCGCTCCAAATCAAGTCAGGACGAGAACCCCAATCTAGCGTGAGATATCGCAAAGTTTGTGATTTTCTGCAGCTTGAGGGGTAATGTCATGGGTCGGAACAAAAGAAGTTTTATGAAGTGTGGTGCTGCTGTTGCGGCGCTGAGTGTTGCGCTGGTTCACGGTGGTGTCGCATTTGCCGATGATGCGGCGGGTGATGAAGATGACATCCGTAACATGAACCAGATAACAGTGTACGGAGAGAAGCGGGAAACAACTCTTCAGGATGCGCCAATCGCGCTGAGCGCTATCACCGGGGATATCCTGGAGCAGGCGGGCATCACGGATCCGAGCCAGCTGAATGGGTATGTTCCCGGCCTCATGATCACGAAAAGTGGCGGGTCTGAGCGCATCGTCACCATTCGCGGTGTAGGCCAGCAGACTCCAGAGAACTTCGCGACAATTCCGGGTGTGTCGTTTCATGTCGACGGCGCGTTCCTGCCAAATTCCATCGCGCTCAATATGGGGTTCTTTGATGTAGATCGCATCGAAGTCCTTCGCGGCCCGCAGGGCACTGTGTTCGGACAGAGTTCAACCGGTGGGTCGATCAACGTGATCACGAACCAGCCAACGCTTGGAGAGTCGAAGGGCACGTTCAAGGCAACTCTGGGCGACTACAACTACGTTCAGGGATTTGCCTCCTATAATGTGCCGATTGGTGAAACAGCGGCGATCCGCGGGTCAATCCAGCAAACGTCTCATGATGGCTATGCGACGGCCACCAGTATTGATGGCGGTTATGAGCTGGATGACGCTGACAATGAGCATTATCGCCTCGCCGCCTTGTGGGAGCCAACGGACAAGCTGTCCACAACGCTTTCCTATACGCTATACAATGACAAGCATAATGGCGGAGCACTGAAGAATATTGAGGACCCCAATCCTGATATTCGCGAAGTCACGCAGGACTTTCCCGCAAAGTTCAAGCTGAGGTCGGAACTTGCCACGCTCAACGTATCGTACGAGCTTCCTTTCGCGACGCTGAAGTCTGTGACGAGTTATCAGGACATGTCGCATGACCAGTCGTTTGACGCCGATCGCCTCGATCTGGCGACCTATGGCGGCTACGATCATGTTGCGACGTGGGCTACAGAAGCCGAAACCTTCATGGAAGAACTGACAATCAGCTCACTTCCGGAATCCGGAATCGACTGGATTGCAGGCGTATTCTATTCGAACACGGACTCGGCTCAATATGTGGTCGAATATCGGGAGCTTGGCGTCACCTCCATTCCGGGCCTCCCCGTTCTGCCTCGTGACACCACTCCGGCGGAAATTCCTTCAAACCTTGCCTACGAAAACATTTCGACCGTCAATCGTGAGTCGGTTGCTCCGTTCTTCCAGGCGACAATCCCGCTGATGGAAAACCTGAGCGCTACAGTCGGCGCGCGTTACAATGACGACAAGTATGACGGCGAGGGCGCTTCGTACTATTCAACGCCGACCGCCAGTTCGTTCGCAACACAGACTTGGACCGGGAAAGTCGGGCTTGACTACGATATATCCGAAGACTCGATGGTGTATGCGAGCTGGTCACGCGGCTACAAGCCGGGCGGCCTGAATGGCGGAACGTCAGGCGCACTTGTTGTCTCCTCGACATATGATGAAGAGACTGTGGAGGCGATCGAGTTCGGCTCCAAGAACACGTTCCTTGATGGCCGCGCAACGCTCAACGCCTCGGTCTTCTTCAATCAGTATGAAAACATGCAGTTCATCGAAGAGGATCCGATTCCCTATGCCGGGGGCATTGGCAACATTCCTGAAGCTGAAACATATGGTATCGAGCTGGAAGGCAGCTATCTGACCTTCAACGACCAGCTCATGCTTGGCGGCAATATGGCCATGCTAGACGGGGAGGTCACCGCTGACTATGTGGCGCTGGATCGCCGCCTTGCTGACCTCGCCGGAGATGAAGCGGTGAATTCAGGCGCTACATATCCCTGGTCTTATGACTGGTTTCTCGCGCGTCAGTCTGCAGGCGTGCAGGTCGAGGGCAACACCCCGCCAAATCTCGCTGACCTGACATACAATCTGTATGCGGCCTGGTTCCAGCCAATTGGTGATCATGGTGAGCTGACGTCTCGCATCGAGAATGTATATGTTGGAGAGTATGAGGCGCGCATTTTCAACACGGCTGGCGCGGATGATGTGCCATCATACAGCCTCTGGAATGCGTACTTCCAGTATCAGCCGAATGAAGCGCCGTGGTTCGTGTCGGCTTCGATCACGAATATCGGCGATGAAGAGGGTATCTCGGGCCGGTTCGTGGACCCTTACTCAAGCGGAACTGTGAGCAATGAGTATGTCCCTCCGCGGCAATTGCTCGTCACATTCGGATTTGAGTTCTGATCTGAAGCGAAGCCAAACTATTAGAAGGAAATAGACGTGTCCGAATTTGACGGCGACAAGACGTACCAGCATTTCACCGCAAATCGAGTCACGCCCTATATGGGGGCCGAGTTGGATGGTATTGATCTGACCCGGCCCCTCTCACCCAGCCAGGCAGACGAATTGCGAGATGCGCTGGCCAGGTTCCAGGTTATCTTCTTTCGTGACCAGGAAATCAGTCATGACGCGCACAAGGATCTGGGGCGATTGTTTGGGCCTCTCGCGATCCATTCGGCGGTGGCTGGCATCGATGGACATCCAGAGATAGTGGCCATTCATGCCGATGCTGACTCAAAATATGTTGCCGGAGAGAGCTGGCATTCGGATTTGAGTGCAGACGAAGAACCTCCGCTTGGCAGTATCCTTTATCTTCACACCGTTCCGGAAACGGGCGGGGATACGATGTTTTCCAGCATGTACAAAGCCTATGACGCCTTGTCTGAACGGATGAAAACATATCTCGAAGGATTGGAGGCGGTGCATGACGCCAATCCGGTTTATCATGCTCTGTTCAAGGATTATGATAAACGGTATCCGGTTGCGACCCATCCGGTCATTCGCAGGCATCCGGTGACCGGAAAGAAATGTATCTTCGTCAATTCGTCCTACACGACCCATATTGAGGGATTGTCGGATGAGGAGAGCAAGGCGGTTCTAAACTTCCTGTTCGACCACGTGAAGAATCCGAACTTTCAGATACGGTTTCGCTGGAAACCGCACTCCATCGCCTTTTGGGACAACCGTGCCGTCCAGCACCTGGCGGTTTGGGACTATTTCCCGGAAGTCAGATCCGGTTTCCGGGTCACGATCGCGGGTGACAAACCCGTTTCCTAGGGAATGCGATTGTGGTCCGCTAGTCGTGCTCGAAGCTGAAGACAGAGATACCGCGCGATCTTGTATCGAAGACAAGTTTCTTGTTTAGCGGAGCGTGGGCCCTGGATGGGCAATTGTTCCGGTCGCACATATAGCAATTCACCCCAATGGGCGTCGCCTGCATGGCGGGCAGATTGAGTGTCTGCGCATATATCAGGCGTGGCGCGTAAGCGATGTCACACCCAAGGCCGATGGCATACTTGGTTGGCGGTCGGTCAAAGGCGCCTTCCGATCGTGACATCGTGCGGGCGATTGAGAAATAGGTCGTATTATCCGGCATCTGAATGATTTGTGTGCGCACCTGGTCGGGCGTCGCAAAGCAATCATGGATATTCCAGAGCGGGCAGGCGCCACCGAATTT
>NZ_NHCK01000011.1:0-21776 GCF_002172815.1 Hyphomonas sp. TMED31
GTCGCTCACAACACGGGAGGAAATATATGAAGAACCAATTCAAACTGTGGCTCAGTGCGTCTTGCGTTGCGATGGCTGTCGGCATGCCAGCGGTCGCGCAGGAGGAAGATGCAGAGGCACGTCAGGATACCGTCGTTGTGACGGGATCGTTCATTGCCGGAACGCCAGAGGACGCAGCGCTGCCGGTGGACGTCCTGACGGCGGGTGAGCTCAAGCTTGAAGGCTCGCCCAGCGTGTCGGAGCTGATCCGCAACCTTGGCGTGTCTTCCGGTGTCGACGGACAAACCAACCAGTTCGCCTCGAACGGTCTGGAAGGGACGTCCAATGTGAACCTGCGGGGCCTTGGGCCCGGACGGACACTTGTGTTGCTGAACGGCAAGCGTCAGACATTCTCGCCTTATAGCGTGGGTGAGCAGGCACAGCTCTTCGTGGATACCAACATGATCCCGTCTGCTGCCATTGGCCGGATCGAAGTGCTGAAAGATGGCGCCGCGGCGCTGTACGGCTCCGATGCGATTGCAGGCGTTGTGAACTTCATCACGCGCAATGATCTGGACGGATTCGAAGTCGGCGGCAGCTTCCAGCAGTTTGATGGCTCTGATGGCGAGTATGATGTGTCTGCTGCCTGGGGTAAGCAGGGCGGCGATTGGAACTTCATTATTTCGGCTGGTTATCAGTATCGGAACGAAGTGCCGTTGCTTGAGAAAGACTGGGCTATCTCCGACATTACGGAAAACCCCGTCGGTGGTTTCTCTTCCTTGTCCAATCCGGGCCGTTATGTTGCTCTCGGCGCAACTGGCGTCATTGGCGCAGTCAATCGTGAAGCAGGCTGTACGGATGTTGGCGGCATTGTGAACCCCGCCAACGATCAGTGCTATTTCCAGTTCACCCAGTTCGATAATCTGGTTGAAGAGGAAGAGCGCTATCAGATATTCGCTGAGTTTAACCGCGAATTTGGTAACGGCGTCGGCCTCCATGTCGAGGCGCTTTACGGCATGACAGACGTGCCATCCTGGAAAACGTCTCCGTCCTACCCGCCGCAGGAACTGGCAACCCAAGTGGTTCCGGTTACCAACCCGGGTTTCCAGCAATACATTGCGGACAATCCCGGCGACTTCCCGGCCGGCACGCTCGCAGCGCTGTATATCGGACGTTCTTTTGGTTGGGGCGGCTTCCCCGGCACAGGCGGCGCGCAGGAAGGCTTCCGCGAGCATGAGACGCTTCGACTCGCCGGTGAACTCGACGGCACGTTCGAGAATGGCATCAACTGGTCGGCCAGCCTCGGCTATAGTGAGGCTTCTGCTGATCGGAACACGAATGATACCTACATCCTCGGCTTCACAGCTGCCCTGAACGGATTTGGTGTTTGTACCGATCCGATCACCGGCAATGATCCGGCGACTGGAACTCAGCCTTTCGCGGCGGGCTATACTGGCTCACTCGTGGCAGGCACAGGCGCATGTGAGTATTACAACCCATTCTCCAACGCCATTCCGGCAAATGCGATTACGGGTGAAGCAAATCCATCTTATGTGCCGGGTCTTGAGAACTCCGAGACGCTTGCGGACTGGATGACGGACGGACAGTTCACGGCAGCTGAAACCAGCTTGCTCGTGTTCGACGCCGTCATGAACGGTCAGTCCAATGTACAGGCCGCAGGTGGCTCCGTGGGTTGGGCTGCTGGTTTCCAGGTTCGCCAGGAAACTTACACGCTGACGCCCAACGCGCTGAACAATCTCAACATCACGCCTGGACCAGGCGGTACAGGTCCGTTCTCGTTCCTGGCCGGCTTTACGCCTGCTGATCGTGATCAGACGATCTACGCCGCATTTGGTGAACTTCAGATCCCGCTCTTTGAAGATCTCGATGTTCAGGTTGCCATGCGGTATGAAGATTATGGCGGTGATGTCGGCTCGACCTTCGACCCGAAAGTCGCAGCCAAGTGGCAAGTGAACGATGCCTTCTCCCTGCGTGGGTCTGCCCAGACCTCTTTCAAGGGGCCAACGCTGAACCAACTGGCTGGCAACGTCACAACACTGCAATTTGTTGCGCCGACATCTGCCTTCAAGGCGGTTGACCAGTTCGGTAATCCGGCTCTATCGCCAGAAAGCGCCTTCAGCTTCAACATTGGTGGTATCTATCAGCAGGGCGGATTCAGTGCCTCGCTTGATTACTACAATTTCGACTTCTCTGACCCGATCATCGTCGAAGATCAGGCCTCAATCGTGAATGCTGCTCTGGCAGCGATTGCTGCCGGTGACACTGACAATGCGATCCTGGAACGTATTACGTTCACGGATAACAACAGTGACGGGATCAATCAGGCGAACGAAATTGCCCGTGTTGAAACCAACATCGTCAATGGTCCTGACATCAAGACATCCGGTTTCGATATTCGTGTCGAAAACGTTTGGGATAATGCCTTTGCGGGCGGCGATTTCTCGCTGGGCGCGGAAGCTTCCTACATTCTCGAATATGATGTCGATGATTTCGAGATCGAAGGTGTGGTCATTCCGGGCGGCGACCGTGTGGATCAGTTCAACCGGTCGAACTTCTCCCGTTCCCTGCCGAGCTGGAAAGCGAACGTGTTCGCCAACCTGTCAGCAGGCGACCACAATTTCCGCGGTGTCATGCGTCACATCGACTCCTATGAAGATGAGCGCGGCGATCTGACGGGGAATGGCACGTCGGATATCGACAGCCANACNACGTTNGACCTGTTCTATNCGTGGCAGTCGACGGCNTGGGANCTGGANNTCGGNCTGTCTGTNGTGAACGTGACGGATGAAGATCCGCCATTNGCCCAGTTCGACCTGAACTATGACCCGTACACCCACAATCCGTTTGGCCGCACATTCAAAATCAGTGTGACCAAGCGTTTCGGCGGCAGCGACTGATTGCCATCGAATGCAGCACTGGAGGCGGTCTTCGGATCGCCTCCTTTTTTATGCGTNNTNAGATCGAACCGAGCGCCTTGCCAGCTTCGATACCNGCATCGCGAATCGCGTCCCGGACGGTGTCGGACAAGGCAGTCATGTTCATGAATCCATGCACCATGCCCGGATGCTCCCGCACGCTGACCTTCACGCCAAAGCTCGCCATCTTGTCNGCATAGGCGAGCCCCTCATCNTTCAGGGGGTCCCANCCACACAGAACNAAATGCGCAGGCGGAAGACCCTTGAAAGAGGCAGGATCAGCGAACAGGGGAGAGACACGCGGATCCATNCGCTGCGTATCCTCGCCGATATAAGCATCNCGAAAATACTCAAACAGATTTGCAGAAATGAAGAANCCACCNTCCTGGAAGGTCATCTTCTTTGTTCGTATGTCCACGAACTGCACCAATGGATAAAGCAGTAGCTGGAACTTTGGACCAGGCTTTCCGGTGCGCAGTAATTCCTGTGCAAGAAAGGCCGAAAGATTCCCGCCTGCGCTGTCTCCGCAAACGGCGAGCCGGTTCGGATCCACCCCGCAAGCGTCGGCATGCGTGGTGACCCAATTCCAGGCAGCAAGCGCATCATCATGCGCCGCGGGAAACTTGTGCTCTGGGGCAAGACGATAGTCGATCGCGATCACCCGCGCTCTCGCCCCCTCGGCCAGCCGCCGACAGATCATGTCATGACTGTCCAGGTCGCCGAGAACAAATCCGCCGCCATGAAAGAAGACGATGCCGGGGCCGGGCGGTATTCCCGCNCCCAGCGGTGTGTACAGGCGGGCTTTCATCGGTCCGGCGGGGCCGGGCAGGGTGACCAGAGAGATATTGGCCATTTCCGGCGCATCTCGCTCAATCGCGCGGCTGGCAACGAAGAATTGCTGGCGCAGGCGATCAACCGAGCCTTTCCAGTCCATCGCGGAAAAGTCCGGCATCTGGAATTTGTCCATGAACTGGCGGAAGGAGTTATCGAGGCCCATGCCGAATTAGATGGGCCTAAAATCAGTTCTTGTGAAGGCATCAATACGCCGCCAAAGTGTCGCCATGAAAACTGTCGACGTCTTCTGGTCTTTTCGGTCGCCATATTCCTATCTGGCGACGAAGCGGCTTCGCGCCCTCAGCTCGAAATGGGATGTGCGCGTGCGGCCTCGGCCCGTGTATCCGATTGCCATACGAACGCCTGAATTCTTCTCGGAAATCCGACCGCAATGGGTGCCGTATCTGGTGCGGGACATTGTTCGACTGGCTCAGTATCTGGAGCTGCCATTCGGACCCCTGAACCCTGACCCAGTGGTCATGAATATGGTCACGCGGGAAATCTCTCCGGAGCAGCCCTATATCGGTCGTCTGACACGGCTCGGNATTCTGGCCTGCGAGGCGGGCGATGATGCGGGCTGGGCTTTCATGGATGAAGTTTCAACCCTGATCTGGTCCGGCGGGGCATGGACAGAGGGCACTGCGCTGGCCGATGCGGCGGCGCGAGCNGGATTCGATCTTGCCGATTTGGATGTTCGGCAAGAGGCCGAGGCTGACCGGCTGGAAGCAGTCATCGCCGAAAACCAGACGGCCCAGGATCCGCATCATTGGGGNGTTCCGCTCATGGTGTTCGAGGGAGAGGCGTTTTTCGGGCAGGATCGGCTAGATGTGCTGGAATGGCGGCTTGGAGAATCCGGCATCGCGCGACGTTGATTGTCAGAGGCGGGATAGTTTTTCCAATTGGCTGAGATCCCCAGAATCAAAGTCGGCGGACATCACGAATTCCGAGAAAGCACGTCCTTTCGTCCCCTGAGGCAGAGTTTTCAGTGCGGTCACAGCCGTAACGCCCAAATCGCACATATCCAGAGATTCCAGCATGGTCGGCGACGGCCCGCCCGAGTTCGCGGCGAGCATGAGCGGCATGATCTGCGGATCGGAGATAATCGACATGGCGACGCCCTGCAGGGCCGATTCATCCTGATGGGTGAGCTTTCCGTGGTTTACCGGGCTGGTTCGCGCATCTTCAATTGCGGCGAACGCGATGCTGATAGAGGCGAATGAATAGTCGGTCAGTTCGCTACCAAGATCCGCAAGGTCTGAAGCTGCGGCCATCTGGCTGGATAATCCGGAGGCCGCGTCGAAGTTCTGATAGCGACTTCCAGAGCACCAACGGTGATTGCGGCGTGATGCGCTTCGCAATTCCTTGCGGGTCATGTCCAGCCAGTCGTCCACATGGCGCGTATTGGCATTGGCGAGCGTGGTCTGATGCTGGCGAAGCACTTTGCCCGCGGCCGCCAGCGCTATTCGGGCATGATCGTGCTGATCCGACTTCGAAAGGCGGCGGTCCAGATCAGCGCGTGCATTCGGGTCAATTCGCCCAAGTGCAGAGAGGAAGGCTTTGGCTGATTTACCTTCAAGACCTGCATGCTGGACCGAATTTACTTGAGCGGAAGCAATCGGAAACGGCCCATCAGAAGCGCTTTTCTTTGGCAGGTTNAGCACCGCAAAGAAGGCGCCAGCGACGACAAGAATTGTGATCGCGCCGAAGGTCAGCGTGTTGCCATCTTTCGGTTTACTGCCACCTCGTGCGTCAAACGTCATGGTCTGCCCCCCCCATTTCACCCGAAAGTGTGGAGGACAATTCCTGACAAAGCCTTATCAGGCGGCCGCTTCTACCGCGCTGACCACATGGGCCAGAGCACGCAACATCAGGTCTTCTTCCAATGCTTCCGCCATGACGCGGATCAATGGCTCGGTGCCGGATTTGCGGACAACCATGCGTCCGCGTTTGCCCAACATGTCGTCTGCGTCCGACAGCGCNGCTTTCACAGTGTCTGCGTCCAGCGGGTTTGATCCGCTGAAACGTATATTGACCAGTTTTTGCGGAGCTGGGTCGAAGACATGCAACAATTCGGAGGCGGGGCGATCGCTGTTTGAGAGTGTTTTCAGAACCTGAAGGGCTGCCANCAGGCCATCGCCGGTNGTGGATACATCCGACAGAATGATGTGCCCGGATTGTTCGCCGCCCAGATTGAAACCGTGCTGGCGCATGTGCTCGCCGACATAGCGGTCGCCAACTTTCGTGCGCGCCAGCGTCAGATCAAGTTCCTTGAGGTATTCTGCCAGACCCATATTCGACATGACAGTGGCAACCATGCCCCCGCCAGTCAGCTTTCCGGCCCGGTGCAATTCGCCAGCGATGAGCGCCATGACCTGGTCGCCGTCAACTTCCTCTCCGGTTTCATCNACCACGANGACCCGNTCGGCATCGCCATCAAATGCGATTCCGATATCAGCCCCGGTGTCGACGACTGTCGTTTTCAGAAGGTCCGTNGCGGTAGAGCCAACACCAGCATTGATGTTCAGACCGTCCGGTTGATCGCCAATGATCGTCAGGTTCGCGCCGAGCTGGCGTAGCGCTGCGGGTCCTACTTCGAACGCGGCACCGTGAGCGCAATCCAGCACAATCTTCAGCGCGGACAGGTCCATGTCTGTGCCAACCGCTTGCAGGCAGCGGTCCAGATAGAGCGTTGTCGCGCCGGTGAGTGAGTGGGGCGTCGAAACCGTGGAAGGAGCGGGATAATCTCCCTCGAAGGCCGACGCCATGGCNGATTCAAGCGCCTCCTCGGTTTCATCTGTCAGCTTGATGCCTTCGGGGCTGAAGAGTTTGACGCCATTGTCATCTGCCTTGTTGTGAGAGGCAGAAACCATCAGGCCAAGCGCAGCGCCGGTTTCTCTTGTCATCAGGGCGACATTCGGTGTTGGGACAACGCCAAGCAAGACAGGTTTGAGGCCCATACTGGTCAGGCCAGCAATCAGGGCGGCTTCGATCATTTCCCCAGACCGACGGGTATCGCGGCCAATGACCACTTCACGCCCGCCATTTGGAGCGAATGTCCGGGCAGCCGCAATTGCCAGCCGAAGGGCGGTCTCTGCCGTCATCGGGTGTGCGTTTACCCGGCCACGAATGCCGTCCGTTCCAAAGTACTGCCGTGCCATACGCTACATCCTCCTCACATGCTTGTGGCAGGACTTGGCGAAAAAATCGAGATCGTGCCTCAGGCGGGGGTGACATCGCCATAAACGATGAAATGGGGATTGTCGTAGCCGCGTTCTTTCTTGCCGTAGAGAAGAGGTTTTGCCTCTTCTGTCAGTACGCGGCCACCTGCAGCCTCCACGACCGAATGACCTGCCGCTGTATCCCATTCCATGGTGCGGCCCATGCGAGGGTAGAGGTCTGCCTCTCCTGCAGCGATCAGGCAGAATTTCAGCGACGAACCGGCCCCGACGGTTTCGGCGACGTCGAACTTGCCGAGCCAGTCATCTGTTTCCGCGGACCGGTGCGATTTTGAGGCGACAGCTGTCAGGCCCGCTTCAGGGGCAGGGCGGATTTTCAATGCGGTGCGTTCGGTTGGTACATCCCCACCTGGCTCGACCGTGGCCTGCCAGGCTGAATTGTGGCTCTCAGCCACGAACAGGCGATCACGCGCTGGAGCATACACAACCCCCATGACCGGGCGGCCATGTTCGATAATCGCGATGTTTACGGTGAACTCACCATTCTTGTTTACGAATTCCTTTGTGCCATCCAGCGGATCGACCAGTGCGAACCGATGACCGTGCTCGGGCACTTTTCCATCGCTGAAGGATTCCTCAGCGACGACCGGCAGGCTTGGCTCAGCTTCGGCCAAGCCTTTCAGGATCAGGACTTCGGCACGTTGGTCCGCCTCTGTCACCGGAGAGGCGTCGCCTTTCCGGTCCACATCGAAATCGCTTTCGTAGATCTCCATGATGAGTTTTCCGGCGTCGAGGGCAATCCGGGCGAGTTGGTCGGCGGAAATGGTCAAGTGTGCGATCCTTTGTGTAATTCCGAGGCTCTTCCTGTCAGCGCTCTCATGGGATGACAACCCATACGATTGGGTTGTGTTGACGAGGTAGGATTGCATGGGCAAGAAAAGGGCGTCGCTTTCGTCGGAGGGTCAAGATGATCTCACGTCGCCATATGCTGCTGATCGGTGGCGCGGCGGCCATGCCTTGGCCCGGCCGCGCACAACAGACACCTGCAAAAAAGCGAATTGCGCTGATCATCGGCAATGCGTCCTATTCAGAGGGCATCGGAACGCTTTCCAATCCGATCAATGACGCCAATGTGGTGGCCGAAGGCGTGCGCAATTGCGGGTTCCGGCTCGTTTCTGGCGACATCGTTCAGAATGCCGGGCGATCTGCCATGATGAGCGCAATCCGAGATTATGTGGCAGAGTTGAAGGCCGCCGGGCCTGAGGCCATGGGATTTTTCTACTATTCCGGACACGGCGCAGCCCGAGAGACCGGCGGCAATTATCTGATCCCGGTAGGGGAAGCAGATGAACTGAACGAAGCACTCTGGGATGATTCTGTGGAACTGGATTGGCTGATGGAACGGCTGGACGCGTTGGAAGCTCCAAGCGTTGTCGCCATCGACGCCTGTCGGAACGTTTTAAAACTGCCAGAGGCCCAACGCTCGCTTGGCGGAGGAGAGGCTTTCCGGGGCCTCAGGCGTACGGCGGGCGGCGCTGGCGAGCGCAACATGTTCCTCTCCTTCGCAACCTGGGAAGGGGAGACGGCAAGCGATGGCCGTGCCGATGACGGGAACGGACCCTACGCACGGGCACTTGGCATTCGTCTCAATGAGCCTGCGACCACTGTCCGTGACATGTTCGAGCAGGTACGTCTGGATGTACTTGAACAAACGCTTCAACGGCAGGAGCCCATGAATCTCTCCCGGCTTCAGCGCAGGTCTTCCGACATCAAGATTGGTTCCTGGACCAGGGATCCGTCGGAATCGAGCGCCGAGACGTCACGCTACCCACTCAGGCATGCCCTCATTATTGCGAATTCCTATTCCGATGCCGGAGACCTCAGCCTGCCAAATGTCCATCATGACGGGGAGATTGTTCGAAGTGCGCTGGCTTCTGCAGGCTATGAGACCGTTTATCTCCCAGACGGAAATGATCGCGAAACCCGGGATCAGGTCGACCTTTTCGTGCAGCGTCTCGACGCGGCGGGTCCGGCATCTGTCGGGTTGGTCTATTTCGCAGGATATGGAACAGCCCTGGACGGAGAGAATGTGCTGTTGCCGCAGGGCCCGATCCCCCGGTCCAAATCTGAGTTGCGAGACCAGGGAATCTGGATTTCTGATCTTGTGGCGCAGATGGAAGCAGCGTCGTCACAAGCGATCATGATGCTGGTCGACTGCGGCAGGCCATTTTCGCTTGGCGGCGAAAAGGGAGAGGATCGCGGTTTTTCAGAGAGCTTCGGCAAAGATCGGGTTGTTATTGCCTATGCGGATGCGCCGGGAACGTATCATCCAGACGGGAAAGCCCCGTCATTGTTCGCGGACGCATTTGCCCGGAATGTCGTGACGCCAGACCGGATAAGCATTCAATCTGTGCTGCGCCGGGTGAATGACGATGTCATGCATGCGTCCGAGGGGCAGCAGCGCCCGTGGTTTCAAACGTCGTTGGACCTGCCAATCTACTTCAGGGCCGATTTGCTTCCCGAAGAAGCAGGCGAACCGAGCGCGGAGGATTCGTCGCCGAACTCTCCACGCCGGTACAAGAGACGCTAGTTCATCACGTCCAGAAGTTCGACTTCGAACATCAGATCCGCATTCGGAGGAATGGGGCCGCCCGGCGTGCCTTGGGCACCATAGGCAATGTCCGATGGAATATACATCAGCCAGCGATCTCCCGGCTTCATCATGGCAAGCGCTTCGACCCAGCCCGGGATCAGGCGGTCTGAGGGAAAGAGTTCCGGCTGACCCCGCTGGAAGGCGCTGTCGAACATTTCGCCGTTCTCTGCGAGCCGGCCTTCATAATAGACAGCAACCATTTGTCCGTTTACGGGGCTGGCGCCAGATGCATCGCCGCTTTCCAGAACAACATATTGCAGTCCGGACTCAGTTTTCTGGACTTCCGGAAGGTCTGAATTCCACGGCGTGTATTTCTCCCAGGCTTCCGCATCAGCCGATTTCGGCTCCATCACTTCAACCAGCTCCACTTGGAAAACGAGATCGTCGCCCGCCTTGATGACGTCGCCGCGATTGGAATTTCCATAGGCGAGAGCATTTGGAATATAGAAGAGGTAGGTGTCGCCCTCGCTCATCAATTGGAGCCCCTGCGTCCAGCCCGGAATCACCTGATTCAGGCGAAACATTGAGGGAGATCCGCGATCATAGGAGGAGTCGAATTTCTCGCCGTCCGCGGTACGACCTTCATAGTGGACACGGACCATATCGGTTGGCACAGGGCTCGCGCCGTCCTCTGGTCCTTCCTTCAGGACGATATATTCGAGGCCGGCAAGCCCAGTTTCGACGTCCGCACTTTCTGAGTTCCAGGGTAGATGCTTGTCGAACGTTGCGTCGAGGTCAGCGGTATCGGTGCCGCTGCTACACGCTGTGGCGAGGATTGTAGCGGTAAGAGCCGCGAGCATAGTCCGGATCATGTGTCTCTCCAGTGATCAGGTGGGATCAGTCTCGTTTAAGCAGGACAAGCAGCAAAGTCACCTCGGCAGCTGACGCAGCGGTCAGAGGGAGCGTGGCGGATAGCCAGCTTGGGCGAGTGCATCGATGACTTCCTGTGTGTGCTGGGCATCGCGCGTTTCGATCAGAATATCGAATTCTGCGCCTTTTGCGGGNACATCCAGCGCGATGCGATTGTGGGCGACTTCCATGATGTTGGCGCCCTGNTCGCCNATGATCTTGGAAACAAGCGCCANGAGGCCGGGCCGATCGTCGCCAATGATACGGATGGAGGTCAGGCGGTTTTCGCGAACAAGTGCCCGTGTGAGCACNGAAGATAGCAAGCGCGTATCGATGTTGCCGCCACACAGGACAAGGCCGACATTGCGGCCCTGAAAGCGCGAGGGATGTGCCAGAAGGGCAGCAAGCCCAGCTGCACCCGCGCCTTCGGCGATGGTTTTCTCGACCTCCGCATACAGCGTGATGGCGCGCTCCAGATGCTCTTCCTCTACCAGGACGATGTCATCAACCAGCTCAGCGCAAATCTGGCGGGTCAGCTCCCCCGCCTCTTTCACGGCAATGCCCTCAGCGATTGTTGCACCGCCGGTTTTTGGCGTTTCGCCGCGCAGGGCGGCGTGCATGCAGGGATACATTGCCGCCTCGACGCCAATGATCTTGATTTCAGGCTTCAGGGCNTTGGCCGCAATCGCGATGCCGCTGATCAGGCCGCCACCACCAATCGGCACGACCAGCGTNTCGAGCTCTGGATTGGCCTCCAGCATTTCCAGCGCAATCGTACCTTGCCCGGCGATGATGTCAGGATCGTCGAACGGGTGCAGGAAGGTGAGATTGTCCCGCTCACACACTTCCATCGCATAGCTTTTGGCTTCGTCGAAGATCAGCCCTTCCAACAGGACACGTGCGCCGTGACTGCGGGTATGCTCGACCTTGCTGAAAGGGGTGGTCTTGGCCATCACGATCGTGGCCGGAATGCCAAGGCGGCGCGCATGGTAGGCGACGCCCTGCGAATGGTTNCCGGCNGAAGCGGCGATAACCCCGCGCTTCTTCTGGTCATCCGTCAGTTTCGACAGCCGGTTCAAAGCGCCGCGTTCCTTGAACGCAGCGGTAAATTGCTGGTTCTCGAACTTCACCCAGACTTCTGCGCCCGTAATGCTCGACAGCGTCCGTGACTTGTTCATCGGCGTATGAACGATCTGGCCATCCAGCACTTCAGCGGCAGCTTTGATATCGTCCAGGGTCACGGGCAGGTCGGATGTGTGTGTATCGGGCATAGTGTGGGGGTCCGGGGGGTGAAAACGCGCGCACCCTATGCCTGCGCCCCCCCAAGGGCAAGGCCGGATGGNTGGTTCCTGCAGGCGCAACAAGCTGGATCAGAAAAAACCCCTCCGAACCCAGTTCGAAGGGGANTTCCAATGGGGCCTGTTTGAAAGCGTATCAGTGTACGCTGAGCGGCTTCAGATCGTGAGACCGGGCAGCGGCAAAGGCGGCTTCGCGGCCTTGTACCACAGCCAGGCGCACNCCGTCGGCCGACGCCACNACGAACAANTCGTCGGNTTCGTCGATCTGATCAATCGCATTCTCGGGAAGAATTCCCGAAAGCTCTCCGGCATCAAGATGGCGGATATACACGAAGGCGTCGCTTTCAAACGGGTTCGTTTTCAGGTCTGTAGTCATCGTTCCAATCCTTTCCGTCACAAGAGACAGACATGCCGAACGCGGGAAGCATGTGTTCCACTGTTCATAATAAAGGTGGGGAACAAAGGTTCCGGTTCAAGGACCGGATTGGGGCATCTTCGGGGCACATAGTCACGTTTATGTGCACCAGATGGCGCGTGTATTCAGGCAAGGTTCAGGAATGACGAGAACGACAGAAATTCGCTGAATACGCAGGAAATGGTGGAGCCAGACGGAATCGAACCGACGACCTCTTGCATGCCATGCAAGCGCTCTCCCAACTGAGCTATGGCCCCGAACCGGAAGCGACGCAGTTACATCCGCCGCTTCCGGGTTTCAAGTCTATTTTTCATCTTCCTCATCATCGAGAGTCAGATCGTCGTCGTCATCGTCGGCGTCTGCATCGATTTCGAAGTCAGTGTCATCATCGTCATCCAGCAGGATGTCGTCATCATCATCGTCATCCACGCCGTCTTCATTGAATCCGGCCGGGACTTTCGCTGGCGTATCGCCGTCTTCGTCCTCATCGGACGAACCTTCGAGGATAACTTCTTCCTCGTCGCCACCAAGTTCCTTGGCTTCTTCCTCGTCGGATTCGTCGTCCTCATCATCAATGTCGTCATTGGTGCGGGCGGCGGCATCCTCTTCGTCGTCATCTTCATCATCATCCTCGGTCTTGACCGCGGCCTTTGCAGCCTTGGCTTTTACCTTGGTGATGGTGGTGCGGATGACTTCGTCTTCCGGATCAAATTCCTCGCCGCATTTCGGGCAGACGCAGGGGCGCTTGTTCAGGTCGTAGAAGCGTGCCTCGCAGGAAGGGCAGACCTGTTTGGTTCCAAGTTTGTCTTTCGACACGGGAGACAGCCTCCTTATGGTCTTCTCTGATTTTGATATGGGCGGGCGCTTGCCATGAACGCCGCACGCTGTCAAAGCCCCATTTCACGTGATCAATCAAGCAGGGAATGTACCTGAAATGGTCTGGACCAGCCGACCCGTTAAAGCTCTCAAAGGCAACATCCGCGCGCCGGGTGACAAATCTTGTTCACATCGTGCCCTCATCTTTGGCGGACTTGCAGCAGGAACCAGCCGATTTACCGGCCTTCTCGAAGGCGAAGATGTCCTGCGTACAGGCTGGGCCATGGAAGCGCTCGGCGCGACTGTAAAGCAGACTGGCCCCGGTGCATGGGAAGTGATTGGTGTGGGCGAAAAAGGACTGAGCCAGCCGGAAAAAGATCTCGACTTCGGCAATTCAGGCACAGGCTCTCGCCTGATGATGGGCCTGGTGTCTGGCTATCCCATCAATGTCGAGATGACCGGAGACGAAAGCCTTCGCTCACGCCCGATGAATCGGATCCTGAAACCGCTGCGCATGATGCGCGGGCTCGATACGGCAGGGCCGGATGGCCAGTTGCCCTTCGCAATTGTTGGCACAGAAAGCCTGAAGGCGATCACCTATGTCCCGCCGGTCGCATCTGCTCAGGTGAAATCGGCCGTGTTGCTTGCGGGCCTGAACGCAGATGGCACAACGATTGTTGAAGAGGCTCGTCAGACCCGAGACCATACGGAACGCATGCTGCGCGGATTTGGTGTCACTGTGGGAACAGAGCGGTTGGGGGCCGAAGGCGTTCGCGTGTCCCTGGAAGGTGGGCAAAAGCTGACTGCGATTGACGCTGCCATCCCCGGCGATCCCTCCTCCGCAGCATTTCTTGTCGCGGCGGGCATTCTGTCACCGCAAGGGGATGTCATGGTCGAGGGCATCATGTCCAATCCGACCCGGTCGGGTTTCTATGATGTGGTCAACCTGATGGGCGCACATCTGGGCGCAGAAGAGATGGGCGATGCGGCAGGGGAGCGGCTGATCAATGTGCATGCCGGATCAGCGCAATTGAGCGGAAAACCCGTGCCTGAGCGTCTGGTCCCTTCAATGATCGACGAATTCCCGATCCTTGGTGTGCTGGCTGCCTTTGCTGAAGGTGAGACGGTTGTTACCGGCGCGGAGGAATTGCGCGTAAAGGAATCCGACCGCATTGGCGCTGTGGTCGCCATGCTGCGGGCCAATGGCGTTGACGCCGAAGAGCGCCCGGATGGATTTGCCGTTCAGGGCTGCGGTGGCCCTCCGCCAGGGGGCGGCCTTGTGGAAACGCGGCATGACCATCGGATCGCCATGAGCGCGCTGGTCATGGGCACAGCGTCGCAGAATCCGGTCAGCGTGGACGATATCTCCATGATTGCGACCAGCTATCCGGACTTTCTCAGTCACATGGCAGAGCTTGGCGCGGATATTTCGGAAGGCTGATTGCCGCTAGGTCAAAATTGACGACAGAGCGCGGGGCGGCAAAGTACAGATCATGACTGATCTGACTTCTCCCCTCGCGTTTTCTCTGGGGCCTGCCCTCAAGAACCGTTTCGTACTTGCTCCTCTCACCAACCAGCAGAGCCATGCCGACGGCACGCTCAGTGCAGACGAGATCCGCTGGCTCTCCATGCGGGCTGAGGGCGGCTTTGGCCTGACCATGACCGCAGCGGCCCAGATTGATCCGCACGGAATCGGCTTTCCGGGCCAGCTTGGATGTTTTGATGACGCCCACCTTCCCGGCCTGCGGGAGCTTGCGGCCAGGATTAACGCGGAAGGCAGTCACTCGGTCGTCCAGCTTCACCATGCAGGTATGCGCACGCCGCACGATCTGATTGAGGGCAAGCCGGTTTGTCCGTCGGACAATGAAGAGTTCGATGCTCGGGCGATGACCCTCGCTGAGGTCGAGAAAGTTCGCGATGATTTCATTGCGGCGGCTGTGCGCTGTGAAGCTGCTGGGTTCCACGGCGTTGAGGTGCATGGTGCCCACGGNTACCTGCTGTGCCAGTTCCTGAGCGCCGAGATCAACAAGCGCGATGACGCCTATGGCGGCAGCCTGGATAATCGTGCCCGGCTCACCTTCGAAATCATTGATGGCATCCGCGCCGCTTGCGGTGAGAATTTCTCGTTGGGCCTGCGCCTGTCGCCGGAGCGGTTCGGTATGGATNTCGGCGAGGTGCGCGAAGTGGCGCGCCGCGTGATGGCAGATGGAAAGATCGATTATCTCGACATGTCCTTGTGGGATGTCTTCAAGATGCCGGCTGACGAGGCGTATCAGGAGCGCCGTCTTGTGGACTGGTTCACGGATTTGCCGCGCGGAAATGTTCGCCTTGGCGCAGCTGGAAAGCTGCTGACCGGCGCGAAATGTCACGCAGCGATAGAGGCAGGACTGGATTTTGTCGTGATTGGTCGCGGCGCGATCCTGCATCATGACTTTCCAGAGAAAGTCGCCGCCGATCCGGATTTTGAGCCCGCAACGCTTCCGGTGTCACGTGATCATCTCCGCCGCGAGGGGCTTGGGGAGAGCTTCATTGACTATATGAGCGGTTGGAAAGGCTTTGTGGAAGCGCCAGCGGCTGAGCCTGCTTGACTTGACTTGCGGGATCGCTCACTTCCCGCCCCCATGATTATTGCGATTGATGGAACCACCGCTTCAGGCAAGGGCACGATTTCCAAGCGCCTGTCGGCTCATTACGGTTTGCCGCACATGGATACCGGACGGCTGTACCGGGCGACGGGCGTCGCCGCGCTTCGCGCTGGCGTCGATCTGACGGACCCGGACGCAGTCGCTCATGTTGCGCGCCATCTGGATCTTGCCAGCTTCGACGAAGCGGATCTGCGTACGGCTGACGCGGGCAAGGCAGCGAGTGTGGTTGCCGCAATTCCGGATGTAAGACAGGCATTGTTCGAACTGCAACGGGCATTCGCCACCCAGCCCATCGGGGCGCTTCTGGATGGCCGCGACATCGGGACAGTGATTGCGCCGGAGGCCGATGCAAAGCTCTGGGTGGATGCCCGCGTTGAAGTGCGTGGAGAGCGGCGCTGGAAGGAATTGCAGGGGCAGGGAAGTGACCTGACTCTCGAAGAAGTCATCGAACAGCTGCGCGCGCGCGACCAGCGAGACCAGTCCCGCAAGGACGCCCCTGCGGAAATGGCGGCAGATGCTGTCTTGATCGATACAAGCGACCTGACTATAGAGGCCGCAGTGGAAAAGGCGATTGCGGCTGTTGAGGCAGCGATTGCCCGTGGAAACCGCGCCTGAAGGGGCTGCTCCTCCAAATTGGGGGCACCTCAAATCCAAACAGGCCGCACCACTTCAAATTCAAAGAGACCACGCTCTCGGGTCGTTCTGAGCAGGCTGCAATAGTGCACGTCTGCCTTGAGCCGTTCGACCCGCCCGAAGGAACCCAAATGTCTGATAGTTTCAATCCAACGACCGACGATTTCGCAGCAATGTTCGAATCGTCCACGGCCGCCAGCGCAATGCAGGAAGGTCAGGTCATCCCGGCAACCGTTATTCGTATCGATAATGACGCGGTGCTGGTTGATATCGGTCTGAAGACCGAAGGCCGTATTCCGGTCAAAGAATTCTCGATGGAAGACAAGGAGCCGGCCCCCGGCGACATCGTCGATGTCTACCTTGATCGCATCGAAAACGCCCTTGGCGACGCTGTCCTGTCCCGTGACAAGGCTCGCCGCGAAGAGCGCTGGATCAAGCTCGAGAAGAGCTTCAACGCCGAAGAGCCCGTCAAAGGTGCAATTTCCGGCCGCGTCAAAGGTGGCTTCACAGTCGACCTGGGCGGCGTGAATGCGTTCCTGCCAGGCAGCCAGGTGGACATCCGCCCGGTTCGCGACGTAGGCCCGCTCATGGGCGAAATTCAGCCCTTCCAGATCCTCAAGCTGGACCGCGCACGTGGCAACATCGTTGTTTCCCGCCGCGCCATCCTCGAAGAGAGCCGCGCCGAACAGCGCGCAGAAATCGTTTCCGACATGGCGGAAGGCGACGTTCGCAAGGGTATCGTCAAGAACATCACCGATTACGGTGCGTTCGTTGATCTCGGCGGCATCGATGGCCTGCTGCACGTTACGGACATGAGCTGGAAGCGCATCAACCATCCAAGCCAGGTTGTGGAAGTTGGTCAGGAAGTTGAAGTCCAGATCATCAAGATCAACCCGGAAACCCAGCGTATTTCGCTTGGCATGAAGCAACTCGGTTCCGACCCGTGGGACGGCATCGACGTCCGCTATCCGGTCGGCGCACGCCTCAAGGGCCAGGTCACCAACATCACCGATTACGGCGCCTTCGTGGAGCTGGAAGATGGTGTCGAAGGCCTGATCCACGTTTCCGAAATGAGTTGGACCAAGAAAAACGTCCATCCGGGCAAGATCCTGTCGACCTCTCAGGAAGTCGATGTGGAAGTCCTGGACGTCGATTCCGAGAAGCGCCGCATCTCGCTCGGCCTGAAGCAGACCATGGACAACCCGTGGACCGCCTTCCTTGCAGAGCATCCGGTCGGCACGGAAATCGAAGGCGAAGTTCGTGGCATCACCGAATTCGGTCTGTTCGTTGGCCTCGGCCCGGACCTCGACGGCATGGTGCACATCAACGACATCGCCTGGGACAAATCCGGCGAGCAAGCCATCGAAGCCTTCAACAAGGGCGACATCGTCAAGGCGAAAGTCCTCGACGTTGACGTTGACAAAGAGCGCATCTCGCTCGGCATCAAGCAACTGTCTGGTGACCCGATCGAGGCCCCGGCAGATGGCGGTGCAGGCGTGAAACGCGGTTCGACCGTCACCTGTACGGTTACGGAAGTCACCTCTGGCGGTGTCGAAGTCGAATTCGGCTCCCCGGCGATGAAATCCTTCATCCGTCGCTCTGACCTGTCCCGTGATCGCGCGGACCAGCGTCCGGAACGCTTCGCTGTAGGCGACAAGGTCGACGCGAAAGTGATCTCGGTGGACCGTTCGTCCCGCCGCGTATCCCTGTCGATCAAGGCCCTCGAAATCGCGGAAGAGGCAGAAGCCGTTGCACAATACGGATCGGCAGACGCCGGTGCGTCGCTCGGCGACATCCTCGGCGCAGCCCTGGCTTCGTCCGGCGGTGCCAAGGAAACTTCCGAGAAGGTTACGCCAACTCCGCCAAGCACAGATGGCAAGGCAACTGCCGACGCGTCTGCGCTCGACGAGAATGGCCGCCTGTCCGCAGCCCAGGGCGATGCTGACGATCTGAAGCAGATCAAAGGCGTCGGACCGGCCTTCGAGAAGAAGCTGAACGAAGCTGGCATCTACCATTTCTGGCAGATCGCTGCGCTGACAGACGCTCAGCTGGCGACCCTCGAAGAGGAAGTTGGCACGTCTGGAAAAGGCGCTGAGTGGAAAGCTCAATCCGCTGAACTGGCTGACAGCTGAGGTGATTGATCCGACCGTCGGATCATAATCTAAAATTGATGAAATGTTTGCGGCGGGGGCCTAGCGCTCCCGCCGCAAATGCGTTTAATATCAACGACATGCTGAAGTCCGAATTGATTGCAAAACTCGCTGTCGAATACAGTCACCTGCGCCAGGAAGATCTGGAGCGGGTGGTCAATGTTATTCTTGACGAGATCGGCTCTGCGCTCGCACGAGGGGATCGTGTCGAGCTCAGGGGCTTCGGTGCATTCTCGGTCCGGCAACGAGAGGCCCGCAAGGGGCGTAATCCCCGCACGGGTGAGTCTGTCGAAGTGCCGGCGAAATCGGTCCCGTTCTTCAAGGCTGGCAAGGAGCTTCGCGCCCGCGTGAATGGCGGCGAAGACCCCGAAGCGCGCTAAGCCCCATAGCAGCGTTAACTGAGTGTGGCGTCTTGACGCGCCCGGCAAATTCTCTGCCTATTTGCGTCTACGCTGAAATATCCAAGGCAAGGGAAAGGGGCGCACAATGCTTAAGGAATTCAAAGAGTTTGCCATGAAAGGCAATCTGGTCGACATGGCGGTTGGCTTCGTCATGGGCGGTGCATTCGCTACGGTTGTCACAGCTTTCATTCAGGGCGTGTTTCTGCCGATTCTGGCGCCGGTCATGGGCGGCATCGACCTGTCGGCTCTGACCTACACGATTTCCCCGGCCGAGCTGAACGAAGCTGGCGAAGTGGTCAAAGAGGCCGCGATTGTTGAGCTAGGCGCATTCATCGCCGCGCTGATCTCGTTCATCATCGTTGCGTTCGTCATGTTCCTTATTATCAAGGGCATGAACAGCATGCAGAAAAAGGAAGAGGAAGCTGCACCGGCTGCGCCACCGCGCCAGGAAGTGCTTCTGGAAGAAATTCGCAACCTGCTCGCCAAACAGAGCTAAGGGTTCGCGTTATCTCATTCATGAAGGGTTAAGCTCAGTATGCTTATCTTCATGGATAGTAGAGTACAGGTAGAGTAGTGAAGGGCGGCCTGATTGGTCGCCCTTCTTTTTTGCCTCCACGCTTCCGCACTCTAGATCCGACTGCATGAACGCAATTGTATTCGGATCGAATGGCGGGATCGGCCGCGCCCTGACAGAACAGCTTGTTCATCGAGGTCAGCACGACACGGTATTCGGCGTCTCCCGAACAGGCACCGCGCCGTATGGGGCGATCGGCGTGACGGCTGACGCGCTGGACGAAGGCTCCCTGAGGACAGCCCTCAAGGAGATTGCAGGCGCAGGTGACATTCGACTCTGTATTGTCGCGATTGGCCTGCTTCATGCCGGGGAGGGGCTTCAGCCTGAAAAATCCTACCGCCATCAAAGCCGCGATGCGTTCGAGAAGATATTTGCCGCAAACACGATTGCGCCGGCGCTCATCGCCAAGCATGTGCTGGGCGAGATGTCGCGGTCGGGGCGATGGGTGTTTGCGCCTTTGTCTGCACGCGTCGGCTCCATCAGCGATAATCGCCTGGGAGGCTGGCATGCCTATCGAGCATCGAAAGCGGCTCTGAACATGCTGATCCGGAACTATGCGATCGAGAGCGCCCGAAAGAATGACGAGTCCATCTGTGTCGGGCTGCATCCGGGTACGGTCGATACCGGACTTTCCGAACCGTTCCAGTCGAACGTGCCGGACACGCAACTATTTTCACCGGAACAGTGCGCAAGCTATCTGCTTGATGTCATCGAAGGCTTGCGCGCGGGTGACAGCGGGCATGTGTTCGACTGGGCGGGGAAGCGCATCGAGCCCTGAAGGGCGTCTCCCCCGCGAAAGGCAAAGTTAAGATCGTGCGGTCACACTGCTCGTATGGAAACGCTTGCTGCCTTCGTCGCCTATCTCACGGATGAACGCCGGATGGCTGAAAAGACCGTCGAAGCCTACCAAAGCGACCTTGCAGGCTTTTTCGGCTTTCTGACGCAACATCTTGGGGAGCCGCCAACGCCGCAGCGGCTGGGTAATTTGCGGGCGCGCGATGTGCGGTCGTTTCTGGCGCATCGTCGCCGGGATGGTCTGTCAGATGCCTCCATTGCGCGGCTGCTGTCGTCTATCAAGGCGCTCTATCGCTGGCTCGGCAGAACGTATGACATCGAGAATGCGGAGATCGCCTATCTGCAAGGACCGAAACGTCCGCAACGCCTGCCCCGTCCGGTGTCGGTTGAGGCGGCTAAGGACCTGATCGCAGAGGCGGGAACTGATCCGGATTCCGAAGCCTGGATCAATGCGCGTGATGCGGCCGTGCTGTCTCTGCTTTACGGGGCCGGGCTCCGCATCTCTGAGGCCCTCAGCCTGACGGGTGCAGACATTCCTCTGCCGGAGCGTTTGAGGATCACAGGCAAGGGCGGAAAGGTGCGTATTGTGCCGCTTATTCCAGTCGTGCGGGAAGCCGTGGACGCGTATGCAGGTTTGTGTCCCTACAATCTGGGGCGCAGCGATGCTCTGTTTCGCGGCGCGAAGGGAGGTGCGCTCAATCCGCGCCTCATTCAAGGACTGGTCCAGAAGCTTCGCGCTGTTCTCGGGCTGCCATCGACGGCGACCCCGCATGCCCTGCGTCACGCTTTCGCGACACACCTGCTTGCGGCGGGGGCGGACCTTCGCGCGATCCAGACGCTGCTCGGGCACGCGTCGCTGTCTACCACGCAAGTGTATACGGGTGTGGATGCGACCCGCTTGAGGGATGTGCACTCTGCGGCGCACCCCCGGGCCTGAATAGCCTTAGTAAACTCATTCAAATTGCCCATTCCCGCCTTAATTCGCGGTAATCCTGTTCGTGTAGTGTGGGGAGGTATGCGGAAAGGATTGGCGCCATGGGTGTCAAAGGAAATGCAATTCTCGGCCTGATTACGCTTGCAGCGTTCATTGGCTGTGGGCTGATGGCACAAGCACAGGAAAGCCAGGTCGACTATGACGGTTTCCTCGGCCTGACTGCTGAGGTCTCCGAGTACCGCGCCTCGCGTCTGGTTGATCTCGATACGTTCAATGAGATGAAGACCGATCAGGACACAATCATTCTGGACACGCGCAGCGCTGACGCGTTCGAAATGGGTCACATCGACGGCGCGATCCATCTGAACTTTTCTGATTTCACGGACGACAAGCTCGCCAAGATTATTCCATCGAGGGACACGCGCATCCTGATCTATTGCAATAACAACTTCACCGACAATGTGGCGCCCGTTCCTGTGAAGCGGATCGAACTTGCACTGAATGTTCCCACATTCATCAACCTCTACGGCTACGGGTATCAAGATATCTATGAGCTTGAGGGTGCGTATTCGCTGTCTGATCCAAAGATCGCGTGGGTCGCTGGTGACACACCATTCCAGACATCGCAGCGCTGAGACTCTTCAGTAAAACTCAATAGTTCATGTGCAGCATTGCATTCTTCGCAACC
>NZ_NHCK01000012.1:0-22909 GCF_002172815.1 Hyphomonas sp. TMED31
CCCCGCCAGGTCCGAAACGTCCAGTTTTCCGCGTGCAACAAGGTCATCAATCAGCGGGCTTTGCCCCAGAACGCCGACCAAAACGACGGGGCCGGTGGCGTTCGCGGCATCGCGCAGAACCTGTGGCGTCTGTCCGCTGACGCGGGCCAGGTCTTGCTGGAAGCTGGCGGCGACGCGCTGCACGGCCGGGTCGGCCTCCGCATCAATCAGGATGGCCGCNGGGCGGTTGTCGCGGATNAGGTCAAAGCCGGTTTCCGACGCTGTCTCGCACACGCGGGCCGGNCCGTCGCAGGCAAAGGCAGCAGAGACACAGCCGGTCGAGACGATAACGCCAAGGGCGGCGGCGAGCAGGCGGATCGGTTTCATGGGCTTTGAACTCCCTCTNGAATGTCAGCTTTTTTGGCAATCCCATCGTCTGACAGCCATTGGCGGGCTGCGCAGCGGGATTGCAGTTAGCGCTAACATTAGCAGGGTTCACGCACCCGTCCAGACCTTCCGCAACGCNATCAGGCACGGTCAGGTCTTGCCGCCGAGACCCATCGCGCGGAACGCCTTTTCGATGTCTGGTTTCATCGTCCAGGTATTGTTGCTCTCATCGAGGTCAGCCAGGATGCCCGTCATCATNTGTTCATCCTGCCGCGTGGAAGAGGGCGGGGCCGGCCATAGATAGATTTCGCGGCTTTTGCACATCGTGCCGAAATGCATGTGCCAGGTTTGTGCTTTCCATCCACACGCCGCGCTCAGCGCCCGGGATGTTGAACCGGGATTGGCCAGCAAGGCTTCGATGATCTTGACTTCCGTATCTGTGANGGGCTGGCGCGTGAAGGCGGTGGCCACCCGCTCGGCTGCGGCCATTCCCTTGAGCTCATCNTAGAGCGCCTGGTGTTCAGCGGTAACCGCGTCGTCCAGGGCTTTCAGAACAATGATGGCGTCAGCGCGTTGCGCGTCAGTGCCTTCATTGATCCAGCGTTCCGCATTGGCGCGGACTTTGTCCCGCGATTCCTGTGTCATGGACGGAATACGGTCCAGCGTGCCTTGTATGCTCAATGTGATCCTCCAGTGTCTTCTGTAGTGAATACAGCAGGTTGAGAAAACAGGGGAGTAACAGTTTTTACTGCGCGCTGATGATCAGGGTCAGGCGATCGGAATACTTGCCCGCAACGCCCAGGGTCGGGTCGTCTCGCAATTCGAAATCCAGCCTGTGACGGGAATTCTCATTGCTGGTGAACAGGGTGGCGGAGTTCGGATNTGAATCGCGTAGCAATTGGCCATCAATGCGGATGTCATAGTCCAGCACATTGTCTGAAAATTCGTGCTTGAGTGCGCCGGCATTCTGGGACTCCAGATNCACCTTGTAATCCGTGTTCGCAGAGACCGCGAAATCAAGAGAGGCTTTCTGGTGCCGGGTCATCATGCCGAGGTTCAGGTCGGCGGATTGATTGTTCCCGGTCGCCACGTCTCCAAAGGAGGCCGATACTTTGGGCGCGACATTGCTCGTCAGGTATAGGGATTGCTGGTCCACCAATTCTTCGGCGCCATTGTCAGTACGATACAGGGACAGGGCCATGCGGCCGGAATAAACTCCAGCCCGGGCGGATTGTCCGGTGGGGAGGCTGACCTGGAAGGGGGCTTCTGTCTGAGGCTGGTTGCGCGAGAAAGAGCCCGGCAATTCAATCACATTGTTGGCGCTGCGGCCCTGACCACCCCGCTGCTCGATATGATAGGTCAATTGTCCGTTTGCTGCNACGAGTCGTGCTTCACCGGGGCCGGTATCGGGCTCTATACGGAGAAAATACTGGCACGTGTCACCGTCATGAAGGACCTTTACCGACGCAAGCTCTGCATGCGCGTGGGAGCTGCCGGTATCATAGCCCCGGCTGAATGGTCCGCGATACGTCAGTGTGGAGGGCGGCGAAATACGCAGCTCGCATTCGGGGGCGTTTGCTTCACCACCGGTTCCTTCTGCAAGGGGGTCGTCCGCCAGTGCGGGGGAGGCTCCGATGAGGAGGGCGATAAGGGCTACAGGGAAAAATTTCGGGGTCATGGGGTCAGCCTCCCTGATAGTTGTGGATGCGCATGGTGACATTGTAAGGCGATTGTTCTTCTTGAGTCTGTATACGGATNGGNTTCGGCAACCTCATGACGCCAATTTCGCCTTCTGGAACCACGAATGTTCCGGTCGCGCCTTCTGGTGAGTCGAATTCCATCTTGACCGTCTCACCGTGCTTCAGACCGTCAATATAGAAACGACCGCCGCGATTGGTGAACATTTGCTGGCGCTCGCCGTCACTGGTGATCGCATAGCCTGCCGCGAACGGAATCGGCTCTCCATTCTGNTCGACAAGAACAGACATGACTGCAACGTTCCGGCTGTCCCCCACCTNGACNACGTGACCGGANCGATAGCCCGGAATGAAGTTGAANACCTGTCCGCCCAGGGACGTTCCGGCTGGTGCGTCCGGTGCCTCTACCTCGACCGTGCGTAGGTAATAGGAATTGAGATCCGGCACGACAGCCGGGCCGAGAGGAGATGAGTNCGATGCGTAGGAGGGGTGTGTATCGAACAGGGACCCTTGCGGATCGACCGCAATATCAAAGCCTTTTACTGCCTTCGACTTCGTGACGATGGCAAAGCTGTCATAGACCGGGCGAGACAGCGCCATGTTCCCATCTGCATAGACGAGCGCGGAACCGAGAGAGAATTCGGTTGTGTTCTCAGCGCCGAAATTGCGATCCGTTCGGCCGGTCGCCACGATCTGCTCGGCGCGGGCCTCGAACCGGTTTCCAATATAGGACGCGCCAGCGCGAAGTTCATCTGAATTGGACTGGTGCGTATAGGTTGTATCCCATCCGAAACTTCCGACGCTCCGGTCAATCCGGGAGTTGTATCCAATACGTGTGGAGGGTGTGCGCGTGTCATGGAAGAACTGCGCATTGCCATCGCCCAGGCGCATATTGAACGATATGCCTACAGACCAACCTTCAGTGGTNCGGGAATCCTGATAGCGGAAGGATGTTCCGAGGGCGCCGTAGCGCGTGTTCCACGTAAGGTTCGCAGAATGGGATTGCTCGAAATCACTNGACCCATGNCGCTGTGTGAAGCGTGANCCGAGCTGCATNCGTACGGTGTCGGTAAGNGANCGNGANGCCCGCGCCGAAAGATCATATTTGTAAAGAGGGTTNGCCCCTCCCAGCGTCATGAANTGCTCATCCTGATAGCGGAATTGTAAATCGAACCGGTTTTTGTGCTTCAAATCGGTGTCGTTCCAGCGATAAAGTCCTGTGATGGCTGCGCCGCTGCCCGCGTCCATATCGCTGAAACTGGCCAGCATGCCGAATGTGCCGATTCCCGTGGAGTAGAATGCCTCTCCACCGACATTCACGATTTCTGTGTCAGCCTGAAAGTTCACGCCGGCCGTCAGGCGGTCGCTCCAGCCCTTGTTATAGAAGCCGCTTATGGCAGGGTTGTCGAAGTCGTATTCCCGTTGCCCGTCAACGAGGTCGGATGTCGGGCCGACACTGACGCCGAAGTCGGTCTCGCCCGATTTCAACAGGCTGAAATCATAGAACGCCGAGAAGACGATGCGTTCGGTATCACCACTATCATACTCGATTTCGAGGACGACATCATTCCCAGCCGCGCTTTGAAGCGGCAAATCCGTCAGGCTGTAGCGTCCGGCTTGCAGTCGGAAGTCCCGTACGAACTGGCCATTGATGTATACGCTGATGCGTGCGGAGCGCTGAAGCTCGAACCGCTGAGACGGATTGGTCCGGTATTCCTTGTAGGGCTGAAGCCCGAAATTTCGGAATCCGGCCAGGCCAAGCAGGTCAGGATTTCCTTGGAGGCCTGTCGTGGGGACGGTCAGGTCACCGGCTTCAAGCCGCACACGCCGGTCTACGAAATCCTTGGTGACGCGGGTGTCGTTCAGCACAGCGCCGGAATCCGTAGTCTCACTGTAGCGCAGGCCGGTTTCAAGTACCAATCCGCGCACATTCAGGGCGACATCGACATTTGCCTGGGTGGCTGCGAAGCCCGTCTGACCAAATTCGCTGGAGTGAATGTATTGTGTGCCGGCGATGGCATTGACGATGGCGCTCGTGCGAGCCTGTTCCACCGTGTCGAGATTTGTTCCGGCAAAGCTGGGCCGAACGGGCAGAGGCACGATCGATCGCATTTCGAGCGGAATATTGATTTCGAGAAACAGGTTGAAGTGGTTGAAATGAGCATCGAAACCGAGCCTGTTCAAATCTGCTGCAGAGATTTGTCCGCGGGTTGGCAGGGTCTGCAGAAGCTCGGCTTGTTTCTCTTCGACCAGAAACGGCAGCAACAGGTCAACAACGGCTTTGCGTTCAATGAACGTTTCTTCCGGTGTTGAGCCGGGTGTCATTGTTACGTCGCCGCGATTCAGACCGGAGATGACGACAGGATATGGCAGAATCGCTGCCGCCTGTTGTTTGCCACCGAACAGGGCGCCGAAGATGTCGTCTGCGGACGCTCCGGGATCCAGCGCGGGTGCTTCCTTGTTCGGATCGTTCAGTTCATCCGCATGCGCTCGAACAGGATGCCCGGCGATTTGCATGGCAAGCACCGAGCTTGCCAGCCAGATATATTTCCGAACCCGGTTGGCAAGGGAATCGGCGCACGTGTGGTGCGTGGTTCGATCTGTCAGGGGAGTGTTGGGTTCACGGGACACGGGACCATCAGTTGCGGAAATAGTCAGTCTTCAGTGTCGCGGACACGGGGCCTGCGGCCAGGGAAGAATCGACAGGCACGTCGATCACGGCTTGGGTGCCGGCAATGATGTTGCGATTGTTGACCATCTCAACCTCCTCACCAGACAATTCATAATCCGTGCCACCTGCCGTAAAGGACAGGACAGGGCGCTGGAGAATGGCGCGGCGAGCGCCGAGATTCTTGATTGTCAGGCGTAGGACGGTGTTTCCATCATCGGTCTTCACGATTTCGCTGTTCGTCAGCACAGCTTCGGGTTCGCCGCTGCTCGGCACAACGTACAATGCGGCTTCATAGCGAAAGCCGAGCTGGACATCGACGGCGACCCCATCCGCGTTGCCTTCCTTCTTGTACGGAATGGGAAGTTGCTCGACGACCAGTCGATAAGACAATTCCTTGGTTGGGTTGCTTTCGCCGACCCATTGGACGCGGATCGACTGGCTCTGTCCTGGAAGCAGCACCATCTGAGGCGGAGTCGCGATGAAGTCGTCATATTCCGGCTCTCGCGTCTCGTTGCCGAATTCGTCGGCAGACCGGCTGAAGATCTCGATCTGCAAGGCCACGGGTTCCTGATGCGTGTTCCGCACGATGAATGTTTTGGCTGAACCAGAACCGGTGGGCGCGAACTGCGCGACGATGGGGGAGAATTCAAAGGCTGCCGCGGCCGGGACAAATGCAATTACAGCAAACAACAGCGCTGACAGGAATGGTCGGATGAGCATGTTGAAAACTCCGTGGGCGATCACTGTACTGGGAGAAAAAACGGGTCAGGCGGCGCACGGATTCTCCGTCACCGCCTGACCAAGGAGAAGTCAGATTAGAACTGGGCTGCCAGCGTAATGGTCAGCGTGTCCTCGTAGGTACCAGCCACTGCGTACTCGGCGAGCGAGTCGAAGGACAGGTCGAGGTTACCATTGCGTGTGCCGCCGTTCGTCAGGATGTTTTCCCAGTCATTGTCGGTCACGATGACTGCGCCAGCGCCGGAAAGGTCAGCTGCGGAGTTGTATGTGCCGGTAGGGAAGATCCACCAACGTGTGTCGACGTCATAGTCGATGTTCACAGCGCCGGAGCTTTCCTGGTGCTCCATGCCGCCGTTAGCGGACTGCAGGGTGACCGTGTACGGCGAGTTGCAGGAGTAAGCGATAGCCAGGAAGCCCTGGTTGTCGGTTTCCAGCATGTCGACGGTGTAGTTTGCGGAACCTTCTGGGATCAGTTCACAGTTGCTGGCCACTTCGCCGCTGAGGTTGATGACCAGTTCTTCTGAGTCCTGGGCTGCGGCAGCGCCGGCGAACATGGCGACTGCTGCAATAGCTGTAAGTGTACGCTTCATTGTGGTACCCTCTTGATTCTCGGCATGGGTGCAAGCCATGACCGAGGCGTTCTGCCGAGCCACTATTGGCAAGGCAGGTTCCCACTTTCGTGGGCGGAATTGGCGAGTGATCGCCGGCTCAGGTCACGGGGCATACGTGTCCCGTGACCACACTCCGAATTTTGAGTGTGAATTCGGAAGTGATCTCGAATCTTGTGATGGTAACGAACTAATCGTGCTCGCAATATTCTTTGCTGCTCTGATGTCCCCTAATCTACGTCTCCCAATGACTTGGCATATTCTATGTCAATCCGTCCGCTCATTTCTCCAGCCCGTGAAGCCGGGCAGAAAAGCGTGTCCCCGAACGTCCCTTCGACAGCTACCTACTATCAAAGGTTAACCCGATTTAACCCCCATTTTGGGGATGGCTCAAGACCCAATTTTGATTTTGCGAATCGCTGCGTGTTCAAAATAACGCCTCTCAGGCGAGTTCGGTGGGAGGGTTAACACGTCAAAAGCGCCGTGGACGAACCATAAACTTAACCGAAAGTTTGAATGAAATTGGTTGCTTTTGTCCCTCGCGAATTTCGGATTCTTGCTTGCATCCTGTAGTAGTGACAGTGCAACTCAAGGGGTGGCGGGGGATTGGGCGGCTCATGCTCAAAACCTGAGCGANCAGGAGAAAAGCCTCCCAGATCGCCAAGTGTATCGGGGGGAGTCTATGCTTAAGAATCGCGCGCTGGGGGAGGGTAAAGCTTTTGCGACGCACACCAAAAAAAGTGTAAAAAATGCATTAACCAGGCCCAAAATAGTATTCGCAGCCGCGCGGACCAGATTTTCGGAGCGCGATCTCTCAAACAAAGCGCCATTACTTTATCAATCCAAACGATTGTTTCGGGCGGGCCGAATCACTCCGTGCCCTGTTCGCCCGAATCGGGAATGCGAATCGATCAGGTTCCGACTCCGCCCTGACAGGCGAATCGCTCGGTTCTACTTTTGCGAATGCGATCTGACGCTCGCTCCGATTGGCTGAAATCACGCGCTTGCGGTCATCGCCCGGTACGAGCCGGGGGTCTGCCCCGCCCAGCGTTTGAACGCCCGGGTGAAGGCGCTCTGTTCGGAGAAGCCGGTCAGGAAGGCGACTTCCGCGATCGAATAGTCGGTTGCGGCCAGGAAGCGTTCCGCACTTTCGCGCCGGGCCTGATCGACCAGCGCCTGGAAGGTGAGCCCCTGATCCGATAACCGNCTTTGCAGCGTCCGCGCGCTCATGCCGAGATCAGACGCCACCTGCCCAAGTGACGGAATGCCATCGGTCAGCACATCCGCGATCTGAAGCACGACTTGCCGGTCCAGCGACCGGTCGGCGGACTCTGCCGGTATCATCCCCTCTGCCTGCGAGCTGAGGAACCGCCAGATGCTCTCATCCCCGACCAGGTTGGGCTTGTCGAGGCGCTCGGCCGGAATGATCAGCGCGTCGATGTCTGCGCCAAATGTGATCGGACAGCGGAAATGCGCCTCCAGCACCTCCAGAGACCCGGCAGGCGCCTTATGGCGGAACTGCACAGCGCCGGGGCGCGAGTTTGGCCCCGTCGCCTCCCGGCACAGCGTCACATAGGTGGCCAGCGCCCCTTCGCTGGAAAGGTCCAGCCCCAACCGGGACATGTTCGGGCGCTCATGCGTCCACCAGAATGTATCGCCCTTGTCGTGCAGCTTGAAAGTCGACGCTGTATTATAGGCGCGCGCGTGCCGATCCATCCGCAGGAAGGAATGGCGCAGCGTCGGTGCCGATTTCCAGGCCAGNCCCACCGCGCCGAAATCGGAACAGGTGGCCGACATGCTGATCCCCAGCAGGAAGCGGATGTCCGGCTTTTCCGTCTCGGCGATCATTTCCAGAAGGCTGTAGTAATTCTCCGCGCTGATCATGGCCGGGGAGGGGGCGGGGGAATCCGCATCAATGCCGGCCACGCGGCACAGCGTGCCCCGGTCCAGCCTGTCGCTGACCCGGTCAATGATCCTCGAAACGAATATTGTTGAGACCGAAGCCATGCCCGTCGCACTCCCCAACTGACTGGCTCGTCCCCCGACGCACCAAGCTNTCCGATANTGCCCCCGATGGATTGACGCGTCCAGTCAACAGGATGTCGCGACCGGTCAATACCGTTCCGGCCCCNCCTCATAGGGTGAGTACAGATCAGCTCAGGAGGGGGCGCAACGCTCCGGACAGGGTTGACGCCGCCACTATTCGCTCAACCCGCTCTGAGGAAATCCGCCATGTTGAATTCCCCTTATCCGCCAAAATCCTTCCTGAAACTCATCGTGACCGCCACCGCGATCTTTGCCTGCGTCGGCATCCCGGCCGAGGCGGATGCGCCGAACTCCCGCGCTGCCAGTGCGAAGNTGCCGCCCATCAATGACGGCCTGCCCATGCCGGGCTTCGTGGTGACCACCGAAGGCACTGCCATNGTCGTGACTGATCCGCAGAATGACTTTCTGTCTCCCGAAGGCGTCACCTGGGGCGTTGTCGGCCAGAGCATTACGGAGAACCGCACAGTCGAGAACATTGGTGACCTGTTTGAGGTGGCCGAAGAAACCGGCATGCCGGTCTTCATCTCGCCGCACTACTATTTCGAGCATGACCACAAATGGCAGTTCGAAGGCACGCTCGAAACCCTGATGCACGCCATTGGCATGTTTGATCGCCCCTCCGCGCTCGATCTCGAAGGGTTCGAAGGCTCGGGCGCTGACTGGCTGGAAGAATACAAGCCCTATATCGAGAACGGCAAGACCGTCGTGACCAGTCCGCACAAGGTCTATGGGCCTGACAGCAACGACCTCGTGCTCCAGTTGCGCAAGGCCGGTATCGACAAGGTGATCCTTGCTGGCATGTCATCCAATCTGTGCACGGAATCCCATATGCGCAGCCTGATTGAAGCCGGATTTGAGGTCATGGTTGTCACCGATGCGACGGCCGGGGCCATCACCGAGCACTATAATGGCTACGACGCTTCCCTCACCAATTTCCGGATGATCGCCAGCAAGGTCGACAATACGGAAAACACGGTGAAGGCGATCCGNACCGCCTACAAGAAATAAGNATTGGGCCATCCGCACCCGCCCATTCCCACCCCCGGATGGCCCTATGGCGCCCGACTGTTTCCTGCCTCTCACACCTCGCAGTCGGGCGCCCACCCTGTTTTCGCTGGCGGATGATTCAAGGCCCGCCGCCAGACGGAATCCGCGCCTGCAGGCGTGTATCTCTCNCCCCCTTGGGCCGCTCTCCCTCGCGCCGCGCCCTGGCGCCCCAATCAAGGAATACCGAAATGTCCCGTAAACTTGCTCTCGCCGCCGTTGCTCTCGTTGCGGCCACATCCGTCTCTCTGCCCGCTCTTGCTGAAGATGAGTACAACGTCTCGACAGGTATCACAGCGGCAGGTGCGCCACTTGGCCTGCACGGATTCGACCCCGTCGCACTGACCACCTACAATGCAGTTGCCGAAGGGGACGCGTCCCACACGGTCGTCGAAGACGGCGTGGCTTACTATTTCGCGTCGGCTGACTCCGCCAAAATGTTCAAGAAAGACCCGGCACGCTACGCTCCNCAATATGGCGGCTTCTGCGCCTATGCCGTTGCGGTCGGCAAGAAATTTGATGGTGATCCTCAGTTTGCGGACATCGTTGATGGCAAGCTCTACCTCTTTGTGAATGCGGATGTCTTCGCGAAGTACAAGAAAGACAAGGCAAACATTCTGAAGCGCGCCGAAAGAACCTGGCCAACCATCCAGCACAAGGCTGTGGGCGATCTGTAATCGCTCACCCCATGCAGCCGGGCCGAATGGCCCGGTTGCGCTCTTGACCCTGCTTCCAACTATTGGAGACCCGTATGCGTCCCCCATTGCCTCCCTTTACCCATGAAACGGCCACCCAGAAGGTGCGTCTTGCCGAAGATGGCTGGAATGGCCGTGATCCCGAGAAGGTCGCCTTGGCCTATTCGGAAAACAGTGCCTGGCGAAACCGGGACCTGTTCATCACTGGACGGGCAGAGATTGTCCGCTTCCTCACCGCGAAGTGGCGGCGGGAACTGAACTATCGTCTGATCAAGGAATTGTTTGCCTTCTCCGAAAACCGGATTGCCGTTCGCTACGCGTATGAATTCCACGACCGGACCGGGCAGTGGTATCGTGCCTATGGTAACGAGAACTGGGTGTTCGATGACACTGGCCTGATGAGCCAGCGCTTCGCCAGCATCAATAATCTGCCGATTGGCAATTCCGAACGGAAGTTTCACTGGAAGCTCGGCCGCCGCCCGGATGACCATGCCGGGCTGAGTGATTTCGGGCTATAGCCCGGACCGGGCCTCATTCCGGATTCTCCCNGAAAAGCCTGTTTCACCTATTGAGTTCTGATTTAGAACGCTCAATAGTGTGCGCCTGTCATCCAGCCGGGGAGAAGCGTGCATGGAACACCGGAACGAGACCGTCGCCATTGTCGGGACGGGCGACTATATCGGCGCCGAGATCGCGAAGAAGTTTGCCGCCGAAGGCTATACAATCGTGGCTGGGCGGCGAAACGGCGAAAAGCTGACACCGCTCGTTGAGCAGATCGAGGCCGCGGGCGGGCGCATCTCTGCCCGGTCCCTGGACGCGCGCGAGCCCGATGACGTGACGGCCTTCCTGAACGAAGCGGATGCGCTCGCCCCGCTGGCGCTGACCGTGTTCAATGTCGGGGCCAATGTGAACTTCCCAATTCTGGAGACAACCGACCGGGTCTTTCGCAAGGTCTGGGAAATGGCCTGCTTCGCGGGCTTCGTGACGGGCCGGGAATCTGCGCGGCTGATGCTGGCGCGTGGCAAGGGCAAGATCTTCTTCACCGGCGCGACTGCCAGCCGCCGGGGCGGGAAGGGCTATGCGGCGTTNGCCTCTGCCAAGTTTGGCCTGAAGGCCGTGGCNGAGGCGATGGCGCGGGAGCTCTGGCCCCAGCACATCCATGTGGCGCACCTGACGATTGATGCCGGTGTCGACACGGCCTGGGTGCGCCAGATCATCAAGGACCGGGGCGGGCCGGACGACCCCCAGGGCCTGATGCCAGCCGAAGCGATTGCCGACGCCTATTGGGANCTCTTCCGCCAGCCGGAAACGGCCTGGACGTTCGAGAAGGAAATNCGGCCNTACGGGGANACCTGGTAGGNTTGGTNNTTCCGCGCATGAAAAAGCCCGCTCCCGACATATCAGGAGCGGGCTTTTCTGTCTGGCGACANNTGGCGACTATTCGAGGCCGAGCGCGATCTTGATCAGCGTCCAGTCAACCAGTTTGAAGTTCTGGTCCACGCCGGATTCCGGATTGCCATCATCCTGAACCACGACAATCCCGTTCGGGAAGCCGGGCAGTGGCGCTGAATTCACGTCCAGCCCGTCCGTATGGGTGACGGCGTCAATCGCGCCATCGAGACTTTCGACGACAGTGAACACNCCGCGCGGNGCNTGNGGCGCNTTCAGATCATACACAACGAACCGGTCTGCGGCCTGCGACGAGACAACGAGATAGCCTTCGCCATTCTCACCCGCCCAGATGTCCATGCCTTCCACATCAGCCACAAGGCCGTTGCGCGCATCAATCGTGTCCACGCTGACCGGCGCAGCCGTCCAGTCGTTCAGGTCCAGCTTCCAAACGCCATGTTCTTCTTCGCCGACAAAGACCTGGCCATTGGCTTCGTCAAAGACGCAGCCTTCCAGCTGCAGCTGGCCATACTGGCCAACCTGGATTTCGGCGAGCAGCTCTGGNCCGTCGCNAATCGCATCGGTCGCCACAGNCCAGACCTGNGCCACACCGTCCTTGTAGGTGGGCATGGCGTAATANGTNTTGCCGACGAGACCGGCGCAGATGCCATAGGGCTCGTCCTTGTTGGTGGGGGTGTCCCCGATATGNCTGACCGTATTCGTGGTCGAATCGATGGTGAACCAGCTGACCGAATTGGTCTCGTCATTCGANGCGACNGCCAGATCGCCNCGCAGGTCCACATTGTTCACGCGGCCAACATCCAGGAACTGAAGCTCCTCGCCGGCCAGGTTATAGACGTAGAGACCTGCGTCCTTGTTGGTGCCGAGGACGAGGCTGGCAGCAGGATTGGCCAGATTGACCCACACGGCCGGATCATCAGCCTTGTCGCCTTTGCCCACCATCGGGGCAGTCTCGACAGCGGCCGGGATCGGCGCGGTCTCGATGGCGTAGAGGTCCTGTGCTGGCTCGGTTGCGCAGGCAGANACAAGNAGGGCGGCAAGGGGGAGATAGCGTTTCATGAACACTCCTTATGGGGCTCGGTTAAAAGCGTTTCGCGCCGGTATTCCGCGCAGGGACGGGAAGATCAAGTCACGGCGTGGAAGTTTCACATAACTGCCACGAATTGTCTTCAGGATGCAAAAAAAGCAGGCCCGAAGACCTGCTTTTTCCAAGTGTTCTGATGCCAACAGGATCAGCCGGCGCGGGGGTCGCCCGTGCTGAGGGCGCGGCGCTGTGCATCACCGGTGGCGTCCTCGCCAGCTTTCTCGTGGCGTTCCCACTGTTCAGCGGTCATGCAGATCTTGCCGGGGTAAATCTTGCCCGGAATGGACACACGTTCACAGATCAGGTCCGGGTTGTTGGAGGCGTCTGCAACAGCATAACCNTCTTTCTTTTTCAGTGCGCAACCGGACACGGCAAGGGCCGATGCGAGGGCGATAAGTGCAATTCTCATAAAGTTTTTTCTCCCGCGAATTGCAAAAGCTCTAGCAGAGGGATCCGGAAACGTCGCCCCCTCGGGCATGTTTTTTCATTCGAAAGCGACAGAAACGCACATTTCTGTTGCAATCGTGCACTTCTGTCGAAAATGCAACGGATTGCAGGCGGTGCCTTTGCCGTGTCGGTTGCAGGCGCCTGTCAGGTGCCNTGGCCGGGGGCAGGTGTCCGCAGGGCGCCGCGTTGAACATCTGATGTCGCAGTCTGGCCGGCCCTGTTATGCCGTTCCCATTGGGCAGCGGTCATGCAGATCTTGCCGGGATATACCTTGCCGGGCACGGGGACACGCTCACAGACGAGGTCAGGATCGTTGGAGTGGTCCACAATCTGGAAGCCTTCTTTCTTTTTCAGTGCGCAACCTGACAGAATGATTGCAGCTGCGAGCGCGGGTATCAGTCTTTTCATCAGTCCCTCCTATCCAGACGGGAAAGTATAGCCTGATTATACGCGCATGAAAAACCGGGCGGATAACGCGATCCGCCCGGCTTCCGGTTTTTGCGTTGNTTGCGCGCTGGCCTTAGTAGGTCAGGCGAGCACCGATGACGTAGCGAGCNCCGTACTCGTCATACTGGGACAGACGGTTTTCGGATCCGAAATAGTAGTATTCCGGCTCGTCGGTCAGGTTCTTGCCTTCGACGAAGACCTGCAGATTGTCATTCACGTCATATTTGGCAGACGCTTCGACGCTGAGGTGATCGCTGGTGTACCGGTCGATGTTGGCACCAAACAGTTCGTCCAGGTAATCATCGCGGAAATTGGCCGAGATGCGCAGATCCCACGGACCGCGATCNTAACCGATCGAGGCGTTCCAGATCAGGTCGTTCTGCTTCANCATCGGAACGTCGCGGGTCAGCAGCGGATCTTCCTCGTCCGGAACGGACGCTTCGGATTCGGCGATGGTCACGTTTGCGGAGACCAGGAAGCCTTCCCAGAAGTCGCCGATGAAATCGAGCTGCTGGACATAGTTGAGCTCGATACCTTTCACGGTGGCGTTTTCGCCGTTCACATATGTGAAGACTTCTTCAACCGTGTCCGGCAGCAGGGACAGGTCAACCGACCCCGGAACATCGTCGATGTCGTAGTTTGCGCCGAAGATCGGGTTGGAGATTTCCTTGTAGAACACACCAGCCGACAGGACGGACAGCTTGGTCGGGTAGTATTCGATCGAGAGATCGAAATTGTCCGCTTCATACGGATCCAGCGCCGGGTTGCCGAGTTCCGCTTCGTCGCGGTCATCGTTCAGGGCGATGGTCGGGCGCATTTCACCGAAGGCCGGNCGCACGATGGAGGCNTAGTAAGCTGCGCGGCCGATGAGGTTTTCGGAGAAGTTGTACTTCAGGTTCACACTCGGCAGGACGTGGGTGTAATCATCCTCGTACTTGCGGATCTCGACGTTNTCCGGATCGTCTCCCTCGAAGAAGATGTTTCCTGTGGCAGTCACATCCGTAGCTTCGACGCGGACACCGGCAACCACGGTCAGATTGTCGAACTNGAACGTACCCATACCGTACCCGGCNAGGATCATTTCCTCGATCGTGTAGTCTTCGGACAGGCTGTCGAAGTTCGTGCCGTCTTCGTCCAGCTCGTCATCCGTGAAGGTGCCGCGCAGGGCGTTGGTCAGTCCGGCGCTTGGCCACTGGAACATCGGNTTGTTCATGCGCCAGCCGGAAATCCGGCTGTTGTCGGTGATGTAGTCTGACATCAGGACATCATCNCGTTCCCAGATGAGCAGGTTTTGATCGCGTACCTTTTCGCGGTCGCGGACCTTCACACCCATCTTCCAGGTAACTGGCGTGCTGCCGATGGAGGATTCGTTTTCGAGGTCGAGCTTGTAGGCCCACTCNGTGTCTTCGTTGACGGTGAATTCCTGCTCGAACGCATCCATTTCATAGGTGGACGGATCGTAGACGAAATCAACGCCAGCGCCGGTCAGGCGAGGTTTCTCAGGTGTGGAATTGTCCCACACGATGATCGCATCGCCGTCCATGTCGTCTGAGCGGAAGGCCACATCGTGATTGTTGGAATCGTCTTCCTCAGCGTAGGCGTAGGAGACTTCGTAATCCACGGTCCATGCGCCAGCGATGGTCTGACCACCGAGGGCATAGGTCTGGATCTTGCGCTCTTCTTCACGCTGGCGGACTTCTGCGTCNACTTCGGCGAAGTTGAAATTGTAGTTGTTGCCATCGACGCTGACACCTTCTTCGGCCAGGTCGCGGAATTCGAACTTGTTGCGGACCTCATCATCCTTGTACTGGTTGAACAGGGTGCGCAGGTAGAGTTCGGTATTCTCGGTGGCGCGATAGTCCACATTGAAGACGAGGCCGAGGCGTTCGCGGGTCAGGTCATACCAGCGCATCTCGTAATCATCGTTCGGATAGTAGGCGCCGAGATCGTCATCGAACTCCCACTCGCCAACTTCGTTGTTGTGAGCTTCGATGGCGAGGCTCTGGAAGTTCACGGAAGCGGCGATGCCGAGCTTGTCACCNAACACGTTGGAATAGGTCAGCGTGGCTTTCGGGGAGAGTTCTTCGGCGATCTCGTTGTAGGAGCCTTCGACCTTGGCNCGGACAAACTGGCCGTCGCGGTCGAATGCGGAGATGGTTTTCAGGTTGATGACACCGCCGATTGTGTCGGCGTCAACGTCCGGGGTCAGGGATTTCTGGACTTCGATACCGTCCAGAAGGTCAGACGGCACACCGTCCAGCAGAACGCCGCGGCGGTCTTCCGGGGAAGGGGTGCGCACGCCGTTGATGGTGGCGGAGATCAGNTCTGTGTTGATGCCGCGGATGGAGACATAGCGGCCTTCGCCCTGGTCGTTCTCAATGGAGAGACCGGCCACACGGGCAAGGGAGTCTGCCACGGTGGTGTCCGGGAAGTTTCCGAGGCCATCGGAGTCGATCACGCTGATCAGGGCGTCAGAGGCGCGCTGCTGGTTGATGGCGCCAGCCTGCGCAGCGGAGGAGCCGACCACGAGGATGTTGTCGAGATAGCGCACGTCACCGCCGAGGCGGATGCTGAAATCGGTGTCGCCAGAAACCGTCACGCTGTCGGTGACCGTATCAGCGCCAACATAAGAGACGCTCAGCGTGTAATCGCCGGCCGGAATGTTCGCAAAACGATAGGTGCCGAAGCGNTCGGCGGAGGTGGTGCGGCCCAGTTCTTCAATCGTGACGAGGGCGCCTTGAAGGCCCGCTTCGCCGGTTGCGTCCGTGACGGTGCCGGTCAGGACGTCAGCGCCTGCAGCCTGGGCGAGGACTGCGGTAGCAGCGCCCAGCATAAAGAGTTTGCGGGAGGTCTTGGTCATCAAAATGATCCTTGCTGTGGAAAGCCGTATGAAGAAGTCTACGCTTCGAAACTGCGGCCCCGTCCCACAGGAAGGTAACGGCTGGATGACAGCTATGTTATGTTTTGATGACGACGCCCGAAATCCCTNTAATCAAGGCCACACGCNGAGACACGGGGAGATCAGCGTGTTTTTCCTGCAACACAAATTAACCGCGATGCCCGTCGCATAAGTGGTTGCATGCGAAATCATCAATGATTCTGGAACCTCGAATCCGACGGGGATGGGGCCGTGCCAACCTTCTGGAAACAGGAGGCCAAAGCCATGTCAGATACGCCACATCGCAATCGCCTGATCCGGCAGGTTCGCCAGATGCGCCTGNTGGGCAAGCCGGTCGCCGAGATCGCCGGTATCGTCGGCCTGCACCGGGCGACCGTCTACAAGCTGATCCAGCGCAACGGCCTTGATGGNCCGGAAGAGTGGATGGAGCGCCCGCGCCTCGCCCTGCATGAGGCCATTGATGANANCACCGAACAACTCGCCGCAAGCCAGACCGGGGAGGCGCAACGGGCCTATTGCGGCGTGCTGACCCGCCTGATCGGGGAATTGCGCCGTCTGGAAGTGACGGTCGCGAAATGGAGAGGAGAGCAGGATGCCGGGCATGCCGGATGTGATAATCAGGAAAGCCATTCCGACACGGACGAAACCGACGAAGACAGCGACGACGNCGAAGACGAATTATCCCCTGCCGCTGAGCGGCGCCGGCTGGCAGCCTATGCAGCAGAGTTTCAGACAAAGGGCGAGGCAGGCCAACAAGTCCNGCCAGATGCACCTNNTGAGCGCGGAAGAGACACGTCTGGTCAGCCAGAATCCCTGGATCCTGAGCGCCCGCGATATACAGGTNCCGCCGCCGGACGGCTGGCGGAGTTTCGTCTTCATGGGCGGACGCGGCGCTGGCAAGACACGGGCGGGGGCCGAATGGCTGCGCTGGTCAATGCTGCAGGGCGGGTGTGGCCGCGCGGCGCTGGTGGGCCCGGCCTTGCACGATGTGCGCGAAGTGATGATCGACGGGCCGAGCGGCCTGAAATGGATCGAGCCGCTGAAGTGTCGCCGCCCATCCTATTCGCCCAGCCGCCGGATCCTGAGCTTTGACAATGGCGCGGAGGCGCATGTCTTNTCCGCCGAAGACCCGGACAGNCTGCGCGGGCCGCAATTCGATGTGGCNTGGTGTGACGAGATTGCCGCCTGGCTGCGCGGGCAGGCGGTGTGGGACACGCTGCAAATGGGGCTGAGGCTGGGCGCTGATCCGCGCGTGATGGCGACAACCACGCCCCGGCCGACGCCCTTCTTCAAGGCGCTGCTGGCCGGGCCGGACACGATCATCCGGCGCGCCAGCATGGCAGAGAATGCGGCGAACCTTTCAGCAGGCTTCGTGGCCGCGATGGAGGCGGCCTATGGCGGCAGCGCGCTGGCCCGGCAGGAAATNCACGGCGAAATGCTGGAGGATCCGGANGGCGCCNTGTTCAGCCGACGGAAGATTGATGATGCACGGGTCGAGACGCCGCCGATGCTGGAAGATGTGATCGTGGCCGTCGATCCGCCCGCCACCAGCGGTGCGCACGCTGATGCCTGCGGTATCATTGCGGCGGGGGTGCGCAATGGCGCGGCCTATGTGCTGGCCGATGCATCCGCACCGGGACTGAAGCCGCTTGACTGGGCCCGGCGCGCCGTTGTCATCAGCCGTGAGGTCGGCGCGCGGGAGATCATCGCCGAGGCCAATCAGGGCGGGGAGATGGTGCGGCAGGTTCTGGAAAGCGCGGGCGTGGATGTGCCGGTGCGGCTGGTCCATGCCCGGCTGGGAAAGCGGGCGCGCGCCGCGCCAGTGGCCACATTGTACGAACAGGGACGGGTGGCGCATGTCGGCCTGCTGCCCGAACTGGAAGACCAGATGTGCCGCTTCGGCGCGGAGGGTTTTCGCGGCTCACCCGACCGCGTCGACGCCCTCGTATGGGCCATCTGGGCCCTCCTCCTGGACAGGGCCGGGCCGTGGGTGCGGGTTTTGTGACTTTTGGTGCTGGGAGGATGAGTCCGCTCAGACCCCCACCTGTCCTCCCCCTTCCAGGGGGAGGAACGCAGACTGCAGCCGCCTTGCTTGAGGGTCGTTCTCCCCCTTGCAAAGGGGGAGCTAGAGGGGGATTTTTGCGGACTATCCTCTGCGCTTCAGCATCCGTTCAATCTCACCCCGGATCTGCTCTCCCACTGATTCCAGCGACTCATCAATGTAGGAGACCGGAATGCGGAGCACCGTAATCTCTCTTTCTGCCAGAAAGGCATCGCGGCGGGCGTCGTGTTCGGCGTCATGCCAGTCACCATCTACTTCAACGGCGAGTTTGAGGGCAGGGCAGTAATAATCGAGGAAGTAAGGACCGACCGGATGTTGGCGCCGAAACGAGACGCCCATTTGTTTCCGGCTGAGCAGCAGCCAGACTTTCTGTTCCGTTTTCGAAGCGGACTGGCGAAGCGCGCGGGCGCGGCGAGTTTGTTCAGGCGTACGCGTGAACTTCTCCGCCATGTCCTACCCCCCCGTACGGAAGGCCTTGCGTCCGAAGTAGGCGTTCTTGGGGGCGGGGGGGGTGTCGTCCGGCTTGTCTTCCGTGGCAGGCTCGACCGTCTCGGTCTTCTCCGCAGGGGGCGGTGTCGTGCCGTTCATCAGGCCACGGATCCAGGCGCAGGCGGCGCCGGCAGTGGAGACTTCGAGATCGGGGACAGAGCGGTCCATGCGGCGCGCCAACTGGCGGGCCTGGTGGGCGGTGAGGGATTTCAGCGTTGTTTCGAACAGGTCCGCGCCGACCGTCTCGCGCAGATCCTTCATGTCTTGCGTGGTCTGACCCGCGGAGATCATCAGCTTTTTCACGAGCAGGGCCGTTGCGGCAGCGAAATCCTTCTCGCCGAGCTTCGCAAAGCGCTCGCGCTGGGCCAGCAGGGATTCGAGCGCTTTCGCGCTGGACGGGGCGGGGGTGTCGGTCATTGAATCTTCTCGCGCACTTCCTTCAGGAGACCTTCGATGATGCCGAGGGCATCGCCGGGCCATTTCGCCTGAAGGGTTGGCTCTGGGCCAAGTTCGATTGGGTTGGTGGCAAAGCCCGGCTTCATCGGGATCACCGAGTTGAACATGTTGAATTCGGTTTCCTTGGCATTCGCTGCATCGCGCATGGCGTTCAGCACGACCTTCTGGTGCGCCGAGCCGTCAAACCGGGTGGCCAGCACGCAGGGCAGGTTCTCGATGTCGCGGCCGCGCAGATTGCGCATGATGTCCCCGGTGAACAGGTCGAGGCCCAGCGTGGACATGAAGTCCGGAATGGTTGGCACGATGATTAGGTGGCTGGCGGCCAGCACGGTTTCGGTCATCACGGAAATGCCGGGTGGGCAGTCACACAGGATGACATCGTAATCGGCTTTCAGCTTTTCGAAATCATCGCGCATGCGGCGGCCGACCTGGCCCTGCAGCGCCTCCATCGAATAGCCCTTGGCGGTCAGCTCATAGATCAGCTCGCGCTCTGTCTTGCGCAGGCGCGGTGAGGACGGGATCAGGTCCAGCTCCAGCGGCTTGCCATTATAGGTCACGTCAGAGGCGTCGGTGACGATGAAGTCTGACAGGCGCTTGTGCTCGCCCGCGAAGAAATTCTCCAGCAGCCAGTCGGAAATCGTGACGTAATCATTGATGGCCTGGAACAAATGCTCGTCGCCTTCATGGCCGAAGACCAGCAGCGATGCGTTGGCCTGCGTGTCCAGATCGACCACCAGCGTGCGGAAGCCATTTGCGGCAAAGGCCTCTGCCAGACTGACGCAAGTTGTGGTCTTGCCCACACCGCCTTTGGAGTTGGCGATGGAAATCACGCGTGCCGACATTCTGTAAGCTCCTTTGACCCTGACCGAATGGCGAAAAAGCAGATTTGCGCCTGCATGGCTATGGCCCGGCCGCAGGAAATTAGGGGTGTAGTGTTCGGTTAACCCTCAGCTTTTCGGCGCTAGCGGGCTGATTTTCCGGCACTTTTCCTTGCCCAATCCGATGGGGACCGGCGGCATTTAATTTCTGCTCATCAAAGGAAACGGAGCCGAGCCCCAACATGAACCCAATCTGGCCGTTCACCCGTCGCCCAAGCGAGGCGAAATCTTCGCCATCCCTCGTGGCGCTGTCCCAACTGGGCGAGGCCCGATGGGGCAGCCGGGAGGGCGCGGCGCTGACGCGGGATGGCTATCTTGCCAATGCAATCGCCTATCGCGCAGTGCGCATGGTGGCAGAGGCGGCGGCGTCCGTGCCGCTGGTCACCGATCATGAGGGCGCAGCCCGCCTGATCCGCAGGCCCCAGCCGGACGGCGTGGCGGCGGATCTGTTCGAGGCGGCCTATTCGCAATTGCAGCTGACCGGCAACGCCTTCCTGGAGGGGGTGCAGCTATCGGGCGAGGCAGGCATCTCTGCGCTCTACGCGCTGAACCCGGCCATGATGCGCCCGGTCAGCGATGCGCGCGGCTGGGTCGAGGCGTGGGCCGTGCGCGAGCGTCATGGCGAGCGGCTGATCCGGCGCGATGGCGAGACTGGCTGGAGCCCGGTGCTGCACCTGAAACTGTTCAACCCGGTCAGCGATGTAATGGGGCTGGCCCCGCTGGGCGCGGCGCGGCGGGCGCTGGACCTGCACAATGCGAGCGCGGACTGGGCCAAGGCTCTGATTGACAACTCCGCAAAACCGTCCGGCGCGCTGGTCTATGGCGGGCATGGGCGGATGCCGCCGGACCAGTATGACGCGCTGAAGGACGAGCTGGAGGGCATGTATTCCGGCGCGGCCAATGCGGGGCGCCCCTTGCTGCTGGAAGGCGGGCTCGACTGGCGGCCCATGTCGCTATCCCCGGCGGAGATGGATTTCCTGGAGGCGCGCCACAGCGCCGCGCGGGAGATTGCGCTGGCGCTGGGTGTGCCGCCCATGCTGCTCGGCATTCCGGGGGATAATACGTATTCAAACTATAAAGAGGCCAATCTCGCTTTCTGGCGGCTGACCATCCTGCCGCTGGTGCAGAAGATGGCGGCGTCCCTGTCGGTCTGGCTGGACGACCCATTCCAGACCGAAGTGACCGTGCGGCCAGACCTCGACCGTGTGCCCGCCCTGTCGGCAGAACGCGACGCGCTGTGGGCGCGGCTGGAAGGGGCGAGCTTTGCGACGGGCGAAGAGAAACGCCGCCTGGCGGGGCTGCAGCCATGAAGATCGACCGGAAAGTGACCATCGCCTTCATCGCGGCCGTGCTGGCGCAAACCGGCGGCGCGCTGGTCTGGGCGGGCGCAGCCGCGGAGCGAATTTCTTCCCTGGAAGATACCGTCCGGGAACGGCGCAGCGTGGTGGAGCGTCTCGCCCGCCTCGAAGAGGGCGTCGACCGGATGGAGAGCCAGCTGGACCGGATTGAGCGGAGACTGGAGGGCGGGGATGAGTAGTTTGATGAGAGCGGAGAGTCCGGCTGATCCCCCTCTAACTCCCCCTTTTCAAGGGGGAGAACGACCCTCAAGCAAGGCAATTTCTGTCTGCGTTCCTCCCCCTGCAAGGGGGAGGACAGGTGGGGGTCCAGCGGACTCGCCACTCCTCATCGAAGGTTACGCCTCTCTCTTCGGAATACCGGATGCGAGTGGGGATGTTGTGCGGGCGGGGGCGTTTGCCCGCAGCCTGCAGCGCGGGACGGGCCTGCCCATGCTGTTACAGCACCGGCCCGGCGCGATTGCCGGGCGCTGGGTACGGATGATCGAGGATGGACGGGGCCTGTATGTGCGCGGCCTGGTGGAGGGCGTCGCGGCGCGGTCGCTGGTGGCGCAGGGGCTGAGCGGGCTCTCCATCGGGTTCCGGCCCCGCATCTGGAATGCGCGGCGGCCGGACGGGCGCGAACTGGTGGGGGTGGATCTTGTGGAGGTCTCCCTCGTGACCAGCCCGATGCAGGCCCGTGCGCGCTTTGCCCTGCTGGGCACCGAAGGGAAAGCGGCGTGAGGCCGAAGGATTATGGATTTGAGAGGAATGGAGAACGCATGACCAAGGAAACCAAGATGGCGGGCGGCGGGGCCGATACCGCCGAGTTGATGGCGGTGTTTGCCGCCTATACGGAGGCGAATGATGCCCGGCTGGCCGAGATCGAAGCCAAGGGCGACAGTGATCCGCTGACAGATGAACGTCTGGCCCGCATCGACCGCCGCCTTGAGGCGCTGAGCCTGAAAATGGCGCGGCCCGAAGCCGGCGCTGTAAAGACGGCGGACGAGGATGCCCGCAATCAGGCCTGGACGCGATACCTGCGCGCGGGCGATGAAAGCGGGCTGGCGCGTCTGGACGTGAAGGCGCTGAACACGGGTACGGACGAGCAGGGCGGCTATATCGCGCCGCCGGAGCTGGACCGGCTGATCGAGTCGCGCCTGATGGCGGCAAGCCCGATGCGCCAGATTGCGACCGTGCGCCAGACCAGCGCGGGCACCTACAAGAAGCCGGTTGGCCTTGGCGCGGCGGCGAACTGGGTGGGCGAACAGGCGACGCGGACGCAGACCACGCATTCGGGCCTGTCCCTGCTGGAATTCCCGGCAGGCGAGCTGTACGCCATGCCGGCGGCGACGCAGACCTTGCTGGAAGATTCCTATGCCGACATTGATGCCTGGCTGGCCGATGAAGTGGAGGCCGCCTTTGCGGCGCAGGAATCCGCCGCCTTTGTCAGCGGGGATGGCGACGGCAAGCCGAAGGGCTTTCTGGACTATGACATCGTCGCCGAGGCGAGCCATGAATGGGGCAAGATCGGCTCC
>NZ_NHCK01000013.1:0-41194 GCF_002172815.1 Hyphomonas sp. TMED31
AAAGTGTGGCTTCCAAACGTCACCAGAATACTTCATGAAAACCTTCGGCAACAACTAGAATCTCAAAAAGCCGACCAACAAGCAAGGCTCGAAATGCAAAGGAAGAAAGAAGAGCAGATGGCAAAAATCAACAGCAACTTGAGTTTCTAAGCACTGAAAATGATGACTGTCTGTTAAGGCACCAACACCGTCGCCCCGGTTGTCGTGCCGCTCTCTATCGCCTCGTGGGCCTTCGCGGCTTCGGATAGCGGGAAGCGTTGGCCGATGTCGGCTTTGAGGGTTCCGGAGCTCAGGGCACTGAAGAGGAGGCTGGCGCCGCGCGTCAGGCTTTCCGCATCCTGAATGAAGCTGAACAGGGTTGGCCGCGTCATGACGAGGGAGCCGCCCTGCGCCAGACGGCCGGGCGGGATCGGCTCAACCGGGCCGGAGGCGTTGCCATAGGTGACGAACCAGCCTGCCGTACGCAGACTGTTCANGCTTTCCTCNGCGCTGATGCGGCCNACACTGTCATANGACACGTCCACGCCGCGCCCGCCGGTCAGCTCCCGCACCTTGTCGGCCACGCCNTCATAGCCGATGATCACATCTGACGCGCCCAGCGCCTTGGCCTTTTCGGCCTTNGCTTCCGTTGAGGTGACGGCGATGACGCGCGCGCCAAGGCTGGCCGCCCANGGCACCAGCAGGCTGCCCACGCCGCCCACNGGGGCCCAGACCAGGATCGTCTCCCCNGCCTGAAGNGGGCGCACCTCGAACANNAGCGCCCAGGCGGTGAGCCCTTTCAGCAGAACGGCGGCNGCATCCTGCGGGGTGATGCTGTCCGGCAGGGGGATCATGCGCTCGGCCGGGCCGGTGAAGTGGCTGGCATAGGTGCCGCTGGCCAGATAGGCCACCTTGTCGCCGGGCTTCAGATGGGTGACGCCCTCGCCCACTTCCTGCACGGCGCCNGCGCCTTCCTGTCCGGGCGTGAAGGGAAAGCGCACGGGGTACAGNCCGGTGCGGTGATAGGTGTCGATGAAGTTCAGGCCCGCCGCGCTCTGGCGNANNGTNACCTCACCGGGGCCGGGCTTGCGGGGGATGAAGTCTTCAACTTGCAGCACGTCCGGGCCACCGGTTTCGTGCATCTGGATGCGATAAGGCTGGGTCATGGCTGCTATAGAGACCCGAGGCGCGCTGGAGCGCAAGAGCGACTCGCGTTTCTCTGNCGCCATGACGAACACAACGCTGATCATTGCCGGTGTGGATGAGGCGGGCCGGGGGCCCTGGGCCGGGCCGGTGACGGCCGGCGCGGTGATCCTGGACCCGGCACAGCCCATTGAGGGCCTGACCGATTCCAAGAAACTGACCGAGGCAAGGCGCGATGCGCTGGCCCCCCTCATCCGAGAGCGTGCGGCGGCGTGGAGCGTGGCGCATGCCACACCGGAAGAGATCGACCGGCTGAACATAAGNCAGGCGACNTTCCTGGCGATGGAGCGGGCCGTGGCGGGGCTCGGCCTGGTGCCGGGGCACATATTGGTGGATGGCAACGCCCTGCCCGCGGGNTTCCCCTGCAGCGCGGAGGCCATCGTGAAGGGCGATTTGACGGAGCCGGCAATCTCCGCCGCGTCGATCCTGGCGAAGACGGTGCGCGACNNNCTGATGAAGGAACTGGACGCCGCCTTCCCGGCCTATGGNTTTGCCCGGCACAAGGGCTATGGCACGGCGGCCCATGCCGCAGCGCTGGCAGANCACGGCCCCTGCCCGCACCACCGCCAGAGCTTTGCCCCGGTGAAACGGGCCCTGACGCGGGCCTNAGCGCGCGCCTGAACCCGTGGTCGGCCCGGTCTTAACCAATTGGGCGATCCTGTAAGCAAATCTCCTCCGCAGGCCCCTGATCCGGCCACAATTTAACGGCTGATTAACCGTTGCAGGAGAGCTTCGCGCAATTGTGGAGGGTCAGGCTCATGTGGATATTATTCGGATGGCATACGTGGTGGGGCGAATCCGGGAGGCCGTATCGCTTCAAGATCACGCTGACNCCNAAGGGCCTGCCGGATCAGGGCGGCGTCTATGTGTTCGTGCAGCGCCGCTTCGTCTTNTTCCTGTTCCCGCTCTACATNGGCAAGGCCGCGAACTTCAAGAACCGGCTGATCGGCCATGAACGCTGGTGGGAAGCCTGGTGGAAGCGCGGCGCGACCGAGCGGCANGTGNTGGTGATCAAGAAGGAATCCGATCGCGCGCGGATCGAGGAAGACCTGATCCGCCGCTACCAGCCGCGCATGAATGACATCCTCATCCCNCGCGGCCACAATGATGCNCCGAACAATGCGCGCCTGCGCTTCTGGTGGAAGCTGAAACGCATGTTCCGGATTCCGTTCCTGGCGCGCTAGGCCGGGNTTTCNGCTTGGCCCGTGCGCCCTGTTTGCTAGGGTGATACGGAGGCCNTACCCCGGGGGAACCAGACCATGCTTGCACGTTCGAAACTGCCGCTTGTTGGCCTGCTGATCCTGTTGGGAGCGTGTACCGACACGTCCGCCGCACCGGCACCTGATCTTGCGCAGGAAGAGGCGGTACTGCGCGCGCTGAAATCAGACACATGGCCAGGNATCTATGCGGCAAATGATGCAGACGCGTTGGCCGCGTTCCTGGCTGATGATTTCGTACTGATTGGCGGCGGCGTGCGCACGAAGGCAGATGAAGTGGACTGGATGCGCGAGCATAGCTGGANCGCGCCGGAGGATTTCAGGTTTGAGGTGGATGACGTGATCTTCCTTACGCCGGACTCCGCATTGGTCTACGGACGCGGCCTGAGTACGCGNGAGACCGAAGACGGCACGCCGTGCCANCACAGTTACNCATCNTCCAACACGTTGCGGCGCANCGCCGATGGCTGGCACGCGGTTTCGTCGCATGTCTCTGACGCGACCTGCGCCCCCGACGCCGCCGAGGACTAAGCCGCATAGTTCCCGCACGGGTCCGGACGCGGATGGATGTACGCCGCACGCACGTCTGGCTGGCCGCCCCTGTGTGACGGGTCGCTGGCGGGCCTCTGGCAGGCTCGTGACGGCGTCATGACGTGGCTGGACAAGGGCTTTCTCCCCATTCTGAACGCGGTTACAAACAGCCCATGGAAGGGGAACACACATGCAATTCGATGCTGATGCCGCCAAAATCAAACGCTGGCGCGAAGAGCGCCACTGGTCACAGGAACATCTGGCAGAGCTCGCGGGGATTGGCGTGCGCACGGTGCAGCGGATCGAGACGGGCGAAAAGGCCTCTGGCGACTCCCTGAAGGCGTTGGCGGCGGCGTTCAACGTCGATGTCATGGCGCTGACGGTGGATGCGAAGACCGAAGCAGAGGCCATGATCCGCGAAAAGAACGCCAAGGCGACCGCCGCGATGCGGCTCGGCTTCTTCATCCATCTGGCCAGCTATCTGTTCGGCATGATCGTATTCGCGGGAATCAGCCTGAGCATTGGCGGCGAGCGCTATGCCATGCTGACGCCGACAATCTGGTGGACGGTCGGCCTTGCGGGCCACGCCCTGGCGCTCGCCATGGTCGAATTGACCGCGCGTTACCAGCAGCAGGTCGGCGCTGCGGATTGACCGGCGAACCGCGCGAAACGCTTGCGCGGGAAACCCGGCCCGTGAGATAGGGCGCGCATGGCAGATGATACGTCCACCTTCACCGCGGCACCGCCGCTGTTCGCAGATGCGCCGTCCGGTGTCAGCTTCAAGAAGCTGCGCAAGCGGCTGGTGCGCGGCGCGCTGAAAGCAATTGATGACTACAAGATGGTCGACCGGCGGGCGGTGGATGCCGGTGAGGCGAAACGGCCGAAATGGCTGGTCTGCCTGTCCGGCGGCAAGGATTCCTATGGCCTTCTGGCCGTGCTGCTGGATCTTCAATGGCAGGGCGCGCTACCGGTGGACCTCGTCGCGTGCAATCTGGACCAGGGCCAGCCGGGCTTTCCGAAACATGTCCTGCCTGACTGGCTGGACACGGTTGGCGTGCGCTACCGGATCGAGACGCAGGACACCTATTCCATCGTGACCGAGAAGGTGCCGGAAGGACGGACCTTCTGCGCCATGTGTTCCCGCCTGCGCCGGGGCATTCTCTATCGTATCGCGCGGGAAGAAGGCTGTGACGCCATCGTGCTCGGCCATCACCGGGACGATGCGCTGGAAACCTTCATGATGAATTTCGTGCATGGCGGCCGGCTCGCCGCGATGCCGCCGAAGCTGTTGAACGATGAAGGCGACGTGTTTGTGCTCCGCCCGCTGATTACGGCGGCGGAAGACGATCTGGCGAAGTTTGCCGAGGCGATGGCGTTCCCGATTATCCCCTGCAATCTCTGCGGCAGCCAAGACGGGCTGCAGCGCGTGGCGATGAAGCAGATGCTGGACGAGTGGGAGAAGAAGAAGCCGGGCGTGCGGCAGGTGATGGCACATGCGCTCGCCACCGTGCGACCAAGCCATCTACACGATCCACGCGTGTTCGACTTCGCCGGACTGGAGATTGGCGATCCGGGCGAGGATGATCCGAACGTGCCGTTTTAGGCGGTGTCAGTCTGGCGCGTTCACAAACAAGAGAACGATGCCGCTGGAGATTGCATATTGGAATGCGCCCCCCTGCGCGGCGGCGCCCAGCGGGGTCTGCCACATTTGGAAGTATGCCCCGCCAATCACCATGAACAGGCCAAACCAGACCAGCAGCGCCATGACACAGCCTATGATCGCCCATGTTTTTGCATCGTTGAATCGCTCAGCCGATCCACTACGCACCCGGACCATATCGAATGCGCCTTTTAGAGAGAAGGCGGCCACGAGCAATTCTCCGACAATTATGAAACACAGGATNATTGTGATGAGAGCGGNTGATGAAATTCCTGGCCCGAACGCNTTNGGATAGGCCTCATTCCCTTCCATNGGNAGGACGCCCTGAACGAATCCCTTCGCGGCCCCAAANTTCACGATNTTGTTGAGCGCGTAAAACAGGCCCTGNAGCCCGACNAACACGATGAGCATTATTTTCGACAGTCTTATCATGGCGTCCTCCCTACCAAGAGGACAATGCTAACCGAATTTGGCCTGAATAGCGACGGTCATCCACCCGCTTGCAAAAAAGGCGCGGCCCCGCAAGGAACCGCGCCCATCAATTTAAATTGCGTCTGGCTTACTTCCGCCAGACAGCGGCCATCGCCGGGTCTTCTTCTTCGCCCGTGTATTTGCGTGTTTCGGCGCGGCCGACGACCATGTGGTGCACTTCGTCCGGGCCGTCCGCGAGACGCAGCGTACGCTGATTGGCGTACATGCGGGCCAGCGGCGTCCACTGGGATACACCGGCGGCGCCATGCATCTGGATGGCGTCATCGATGATGGCACAGACGCGTTCCGGCACCATGGCCTTGACCATGGAAATCCAGACGCGGGCTTCCTTGTTGCCCAGCACGTCCATCGCCTTGGCGGCCTTGAGGACCATCATGCGCATGGATTCGATCTCGATGCGGGCGCGAGAAACTTTCTCGATGTTTCCGCCCAGCTTGATCAGGTCACGGCCAAAGGCCTGACGTGTCATGCCGCGCACAACCATCAGATCCAGCGCCTTTTCGGCTGCGCCGAGCGAACGCATGCAGTGGTGAATGCGGCCTGGCCCCAGGCGCAGCTGGGAAATCTCGAAACCGCGCCCTTCACCGAGCAACATGTTTTCCTTCGGCACACGCACATTCTCGAAGCGGATATGCATGTGTCCGTGCGGCGCGTCGGGGTCGCCGAAGACGTGCATCGGNCCGAGGATCGTNACACCNGGATGNGGCAANGGCACGAGGATCTGGCTTTGCTGCTTGTTCGGCTCTGCGTCCGGGCTGGTCTTCACCATACAGATCATGATCTTGCAGCGCGGGTCGCCAGCGCCGGAAATATAGAATTTCTCGCCATTGATGACCCATTCATCACCTTCCAGAACGGCGCTCATGGACACGTTCTTGGCGTCGGATGATGGCAGGGCTGGTTCTGTCATCGCGAAGGCGGAACGNATCTCACCATTCAGCAATGGCTTCAGCCAGCGCTCTTTCTGTTCCGGCGTGCCGACACGCTCCAGAACTTCCATATTGCCGGTATCCGGCGCGGAGCAGTTCATCGTCTCGGACGCCAGCGGGTTCTTGCCCAGCTCTGCCGCGATATAGGCGTAGTCAAGGTTCTTCAGGCCTTCGCCGGTTTCGGCGTCAGGCAGGAAGAAATTCCAGAGGCCCTGTTTCTTGGCCTCGTCCTTGGCCTTTTCCAGCGCTTCCAACTGGCCGGGCGCGTAAGACCAGATGTCGGTCTTGCCTTCGCCGAGGCGATGAAATTCCTCGCTCATCGGGTTCACGACGTCNCGAATGAAGGTCTTCACATGCTCGTAAAGNGGCACGGCCGCATCCGACATGCGCANNTCATTCAGGTCATTCTGGACGTCCATGGACGTTTCAGTATCCGCCATTTCGGTGTCTCCTCTCAGACTGTGTTATTGGGGGAATGGTACGCCTTGCGGCTGCAGCACCGCAAATTGTTTCTATGAAATGTTTTGTGTCGGTGGCTGCNCCCCTGCGTCCGGGGTCGCGTTTTCCGACAAACGGGTCTAGGTCGGCACCATGAGCCCGATATCTGCCGCCATCATTCTCGTCACTGTGTTGGCCACGAGTTTCCTGTCGGGCATATTTGGCATGGCTGGCGGCATCATCTTCATGGGTGTGCTGGCTGCGCTGGTTCCCGTGGCCACCGCCATGATCATACACGGCACCGTGCAAATGGTGGCGAATGGCTACCGGGCCTATCTTTGGCGAGAGCATATCGACTGGACCATTTTCCGGCGCTACGCGCTCGGCTCGGTCGCGGCGATTGGATTGCTCTTCGCGCTGAGCTGGCGACCAGACANGCAGATGGTCTACCTGATGCTGGGTCTCGTNACCCTGCTNGTNTGGCTGCCNAANTCGGTCGCNGATCTCNATATCCAGAAACGGTTCCAGGCCGAGGGTGCCGGATTTGTCGTGCAGGCGCTGAACACCGTCGCCGGGGTTGCCGGGCCACTGATGGACCAGTTCTTNGTGAACACGGCGATGACGCGCCATCAGATCGTTGCGACAAAGGCCGTNACGCAGGTCCTGGCGCATTTTGTNAAGATCATCTTCTGGAGTGTACCCGTCATCATGGCGTCCGGCATCAAGATGCTGCCGCCAGCCTGGCTGATCCTTGCGGCGGTGCCGCTCTCCATGCTGGGCACGACCTTGGGCGGCAAGGTGTTGGACCGGATGAGCGATGTGAACTTCAAACGCGGCATGAAATATCTTGTGACGGCTGTGGGCGTGGTGCTGCTGATGCGCGCCGCCGGCTGGCTCTAGAGCCGCCGCGCACAGGCTTTCCAATTGTGTGGGCGTGCTCGCCGCGTTCATTCACCACCTCTATTCTNGCGGTGACGATAACGCGNGCTCGATCATTCGGGAAATTTATTATATGAAGACTTNACATCACCACNGGTGATGAATTGGAGNGCGCCATGAACCTCAGATCGCTGGACCTGAACCTGCTGCCCGTACTGGAGGCTGTCTACACTGAACGCAGCCTGACACGGGCGAGCGAATTCCTGCACATCACCCAACCGGCCGTCAGCAATGCCCTGGCGCGGCTGCGCACNCATTTCGAGGATCCGNTGTTTGTGCGCGAAGGGCNCGGCGTGAAGCCAACCGCAATGGCCGAAGCGCTGATGCCCGCTGTACGCGACGCNCTGGACAGATTGCGCGCCGGGCTAGAGCCCCGATCGGCGTTCGAGCCTTCCCGGTCAACGCGTGTGTTCAACATCTCGGCGCGCGATGCAGGCGCGTTCATGATCGCGCCTCGCCTTGCCCAACGCCTGCAAGTCGACGCGCCTGGGGTTCGGATCGCCTGGACACAACTCAATCGCGGGGCAATCTCTTCCGAACTCGCCTCAGGTCGCCTGGACCTGGCGATTGACGTGCCTGGCATTCGCGGCACTGACCTCGAACGCGAGCAATTGATGACGACGCCCTATGTGTGCGTTGTCTCGGAAGACCATCCGCAGGCTGGCACAGAGATGAGTTTTGAAGCCTATCTGGAGCTTCGCCATGTTGTCGTGTCCAGTCGCCGGGAGGGCCGCTCCTACGTCGAGGAGGTCGCGCGGACGCATGGCGCACGCATCACGCCCGTCATGCGACTGCCCCATTACATGCCCGCGATGGAGATTGTGCGTCAGACCGACCTGGCGCTCACCCTACCGGCACTGATGGCCCCGGCACCGGGATTGGTGACTCATGAATTGCCCGGCGTTTTCCCGCCGCTGGACAGCGAGCTCTACTGGCGGCGAGAGAATTCTGAGGATGCTGCCTTGTCCTGGTTGCGGTCGCTTATTCTGGAAACGGTGGAGGATATTCTGCCGCGCTTGCCTTCCACCTGAGCAGGCGATACGAGAGCCCCGTCACTTGGGGAGTAGCCAGCCGGTCTGATGATCGGGCCTCCGCGTCAACATACTCGGCCAACAGGTCGTGGCGCGAAGGGAGCGGGCAACCGTTCGGGCGAGACCAATGACGCCGCTTTCCTGCTCGGGCCGGGCACGGGANGCTGGTGTCATTGCGTTAGTATTGCCCGGCCTGGAGACCGCCATTCATGGAAGCCCTTCTCACCTCCACACTTGTGGTCGCGCTCGCGGAAATCGGCGACAAGACACAATTGCTCGCCATCCTGCTGGCTGTGCAATTTCGAAAGCCGCTCGNNATTATTGCCGGGATATTCGCTGCCACAATCGCAAATCACTTTCTCGCAGCACTGATCGGATCGCAAGCCGCCGCATTTCTTGAAGGAGACTGGTTTCGGTATCTGATTGCCGCATCTTTCCTGTTGATGGCGGCCTGGACGCTGATCCCCGACAAGCTGGACGAAGATGAGCGCCCGCGCATGCGAAACGGCGCCTTCCTCACGACACTGATCACCTTTTTCCTGGTGGAGATGGGTGACAAGACGCAGGTGGCGACGATCGCGCTAGGCGCCCAGTTTGAGCAAGTTGCGCTGGTCACGCTCGGCACGACANTCGGAATGATGCTGGCCAATGTGCCAGCGGTNTACTTTGGCGAAGNGGTAATCCGGCGCGTGCCCCTCAGCGTGGTCAGGCGGCTCGCGGCACTGTTATTCCTCGCGCTTGGAATTTGGCTGATCGCTGAAACGGCGGGATGGCTGTAGCNGACCATCAGGTTCCGATGCGGTGATATTCCTCATCACGTTCCGCAGCCAACCGGTCNCGGATCGTCTCATCATTATAGCCGAACTCATGAAGTGTNCGCCCGGCCATTTGCAGGCCGGATTCGACCGCATCCGGAATAACTTCCTTGGCCCCGGCATCGATCAGGCGCTGGGCATGCTCGTGGTCCCGCGCGCGGGCAATGATNGGNACTTCCGGCCGCAANTTGTGGAATGCGCGNACCATGCCCTCNGCNGCNNNNACATCNTCNACNGTNACNACGAANAGGCGCGCGCCATCTGCGCCTGCGCTGTGAAGGATTTCCGGGCGAGCCGCATCGCCCAGATAGGCACGCCAGCCAGCGTTTCGGGCGCGGGAGACGTTGACCGCGCTGCGTTCCAGCGCCACCACATCAGCCTCTTCCGCCGCCAGAATGCGGGCAACCGCATGCCCTACCCGGCCAAAGCCCGCAATGATGACGTGGCCCTCAAGGTCAGAGAAGTCTTCCTCCAGCGTGTGGGCAGGTTCCTGCGCCCTCAGGCGATCCGCAATGAACGTACCGACCTTGCCCAGGGTCGGGATCAACAGCATGGAAAGGCCCGCAATCGCGGCCATCATCCCTCCGGGCTCGGGCGCCAACGCNCCAACAGCCGTTGCTGCCGCAATCACGACAAAGGCAAATTCCCCCGCAGGCGCGAGAAGAAATGCCGCCTCGATCGACATCGGCGTCTTGCCAGCAAAAAGGCGCAGGGCACCAAATCCGATAAACAGTTTCAGCAACAGCAATGCGCCCAGTCCAGCCAGGATCACCCCAGGCTGGGACAGGATCGACGGCAAGTCGAGACCCATGCCGACCGTCATGAAGAACAGGCCAAGCAGGATGCCCTTGAATGGCTCAAGGTCCACTTCGGTCTGGTGCTTGAACTCTGTCTCGCCCAGCAACAGCCCCGCAAGGAACGCCCCAAGCGCAAGCGACAGACCNGCCGTCGCGGTAATGGCCGCTGCCCCGACCACAGTCAGCAAGGTCAACGCCATCAGGAAGTCTCGTCCCCCGGCAGCAGCGGCGAGACTGAACATGCGGCGCAATCCGAAACGACCGATGATCATGATCGCCACAATTGCGATGACGCCATTGACCAATGCTTCCAGAAGGACGGCAGTAAGGTTCGTACCCGCTTCGATGTTCACGAAGCCCACGAAGATCAGGATTGGCGCGACGAGAATGTCCTGAAACAGCAGAACCGCCAGCGCGGCGCGTCCGACCGGCTGGGCCGCCTGTTTCTGCTCGATCAGCAACTGCATGACGATGGCAGTGGACGAAAGTGCGAGCGCAAGACCGCAGATGATGGCCGCTTCTGCTGGCAGCCCCACCTGCCAGGCGATCAGGCCTATGGCGAGCGCACTGACCCCGGCTTGCAAACCGCCTGCGCCAAACACAGCGCGCCTTAGTCCCCAGAGTTTTTCGAACGAAAATTCCAAGCCCAGCAGGAACAAGAGGAACAGCACGCCAAGCTCAGCAAACGGCGCAGCGGCTTCAGGTTCTGAAATCGAAAAGTATTCGAGGAAGTGGTACTGATGCGCCAACTGGCCCAACGCATACGGGCCGAGCGCAATGCCGGACAGCATGAAGCCGACCACGGCGGGCAGTTTGAGATACCGGAACACGGGTACGACGACACCCGCGGCAAANAGGAAGACGACCGCATCCTTGATGAGTATCTCGTGACCCGGTTCTGTCATGCCTCGCTCACACCCTCTAAATTATCCAGCCTCAGCCCCGCCGAGCGCGGAAGAAGTCTTTCAGCAGGGCGCTGGCCAACTCACCCGTCGCCTCGTCCTGCTCCACGTCCGGCCGCCAATGACAGGTCGGCTGTTCGAAGAAGCGCGCGCCATGAATCACCGCGCCNCCCTTTGGATCACACGCNGCGAATACGAGCTTGCCGATACGGGCAAAGCTGATCGCCCCGGCGCACATCGCGCACGGCTCCAGTGTCACATAGAGATGCAAACCGGTCAGCCGGTAATTCCCCCTGGCCGCCGCCGCTGCGCGCAACGCAATGATTTCAGCATGCGCCGTCGGATCATGCCCGGCAATCGGGCAATTGGCCCCCTCGCCCACAATAGCGCCCGTCTCCGGATCCACGACCACAGCGCCGACCGGCACTTCACCGGCCTCAGCAGCCTGCCGCGCCAGCNCCAGCGCGCGGGTCATCGGATCAGAAGGAATTGTCATGAGAATGGGATCGCCTTACACGGGCCCAAAGTAAAGGGATGGCTTGTCGAATGCGCATCATTGCCGGACAGCACAAGGGGCGCGCCATTGCTGCGCCAAAGGGACAGGGTACGCGGCCGACCGGGGATCGCGCGCGCGAGTCCATCTTCAACATGCTGGCCCATGCCGACTGGGCGCCCGAGATGGAAGGTGCGCGCGTGATTGACCTGTTCGCGGGCTCTGGCGCGCTGGGGCTGGAGGCGATGAGCCGGGGCGCGGCCTTCTGCCTGTTCGTCGAGACCGATCACGGTGCGCGCGGCGCGATCCGCGACAATATCGAGACGCTCGGACTATACGGGAACACGCGCCTGCATCGCCGGTCCGCGACCGATCTGGGCGAGAAGCCCGCCGGAGTGGGCAGCCCGTTTACGCTGGCCTTTCTGGATCCGCCCTATCACAAGGACCTCGTCGAACCGGCTCTGGCGTGTCTCGTTTCTGGCAACTGGCTGACCGAGAAGGCTGTTGCGGTCGTCGAGACCGGATCGGACGAGATGATCGCGCCGCAAGGGTGGGATGTTATTGNAACACGCGACTATGGCGCAGCGCGNATCTGGTTCCTGACGCAAAGCTAGCCTTCAAAGAATTCCTTGCGCAAATCCAGATGTGTCTGGTTCGTGCCGATCATTTGNCCACACTCTGCCAACCAGCTTTCAGCCGCAGTGCGGCCCATTTCCTTGAGTTTTGTAAGGAAGCTCCAACTCGTATCATATTTTGTACGTAGNCTGAATTCCAGAAGATCCTGCCCACCCTTGATCGCGTGAATATTGAGACGACGGTACTTCTTGAGCATCGGCTCCTTAAGCATGCCGTCATCCAGCAGACGCTGGACAAAGGCGATGGCACGCAACTCTCCGATCAGGGCCGCATTGAAGCTGATCTCATTCATACGGTCCTGAATTTCGCCAGCCCGTTTCGGNANGCCATCNCGACGAATGGGGTTCAGCATCACCAGCANCACNTCGCGCGGCGCTCCGGAATAGATAAGCGGAAACANGCTCGGGTTGCCCATGAATCCGCCATCCCAATAGGCCTCGCCATCAATTTCCACAGCCTGGAAGGTCTGAGGCAAGCAGGCCGAAGCGAGCACNGTATCNAGCGAGATATCGCCATCCTNGAAAACAGTGACGTGACCGGACTCAACATTGGTCGCCGACAGAAACAGTTGGATGCCGGAATCATCCACTTTCGAAAAGTCGATCACGTCCTTCACGACATCCCGCAATGGATTGATGTTGAACGGATTGAGATCGTACGGGCTGGCGAGGCTCTGTACCGCACTGGCGTAAGCGAAGGCGATGGGGCTGAGCGCACCATAGGGCGTCAAGCTGCGGCCCGAGCGGGAAATNCCGCGCCACAACGCTTCCAGCGTATCCTTCGCGCCTTGAGCCCCGTTTTCCGCCATACCAGCCGCCANCGCCACCGCATTCATGGCCCCAGCCGAAGTTGCCGTAATCGCAGAAATCTCCAGTGACTCCTCCTCAACCAGCCTGTCCAGAACACCCCAGGTGTAAGCACCATGTGCGCCGCCACCTTGNAGGGCGAGGCTGAGGGATCGCGAGGTCTGCTTTGCCATTCTGGAAATCCCGTCTTCAGTCTTGATGAAACTCACATTGCGGTTTCTGGCTTAGTGCGTTGTTCGCTCAGACATATGACACAAATGCCCTGGGTCTCCCCATCGTGACGCTAAAACGCAGGCTTTGTCGAATCTGGTCGATTTTGGCACAGAGTTTGCGTTAAAATGCCCCGTAGCCAATTGGAAAAGCAGGTATCCGCGATGCCGTACGAGATTCCGCCAAAGCCCGTGATCTCAGTCATCATGGCGAATTACAACAGTGAGGCCTTCCTCGCTGGCGCANTCCATTCGGTGCTGAACCAAACCAAGGTCGCACTCGAACTGATACTTGTCGATGACGGCTCCAGCGACAANAGCGTGAAGATCGCTGAACAGATTGCTGTCACTGANCCTCGCCTGCGCATCGTTAGCGGAACACGTTNTGGCGGCCCNGCGCCTGTGCGCAATCGTGGACTGGAAGACGCCAAGGGCGACTGGATCGCCATTGTCGACAGTGACGACTTGATCGTTCCCAATCGTCTGGAGCGCATGCTGTTTGCCGCCGAAGAGGCCAACGCTGACATCCTGATCGACAATCTTGCCATATTCCAGTCTGATGGTCCGCCAAATATCACGACCATGTTCGAAGGCGATTTGCGTGAGCGCCCGGCTCGCATCATGGAGAGTGAGTACATCAAGGCAAACATGATGTATGGGCGTGGCAGTAAGCTCGGCTATGCAAAACCACTGATCCGGCGGGCATCGTTGGAAACCAACAACATCCGCTACAACGAATCCATGCGAATCGGGGAAGATTACGACCTTATCGTCCGCCTACTGTCAGCAGGCGCGCGCATGATGAGCATCCCGGATGTCATGTATTTCTATCGCAAGCATGGCCAATCCATTTCGCACAGGCTTGACGCCATATCGCTTGATGCGNTGGCCCATACGGCCAATGAAGCCCTGCGCCAACCTAATCCGCATGCAGAAGTTACAGCAGCNCATGTTGCCCGGCTAAAGTCTATTCAACGCGCGGTCGTGTTCGATAANGTCATGACAGCGCTGAAACAGAAAGACGTGTTGGGCGCCGCAAAACTGGTCGGNACGGAACCCTCCGTAATNCCCCTCCTGCGTATGCCGGTGATCAGCCGCATCCAGCGCCGGACCGGAAACCCTCTCGCACGATACGAGACCGACCTTGAAGTTCAGTTGGGCGAGCTTCGCGCACTCTGTCACATCAGCGCATGACCGACACTCCTATGAACAGGGTTGCACCCGCAGTGGGTACGGTATGTTTCAAAGGCGACGATGTTCTGCTGATCCAGCGTGGAACCAAACCACTTCAGGGCCAGTGGTCCCTGCCGGGTGGCCGCATCGAGCGCGGAGAACATGCTGACGTTGCCGCCTTGCGCGAACTGAAAGAAGAAACTGGTATCACGGCGCGGATCGTTACTCTGGTCGATGTGGTCGATGCGATCTTCAGATCACGCCAAAGTGGTGACGTCACCCGACACTACCTTCTGTTCGACTACGCTGCCGTCTGGATCTCGGGCGAACCAAATGCCGGAGACGATGCCGCACATGCCGAATGGATGAGCCCAAGTCGTCTGAACCAGCTGGACCTTTGGGAAGAGACCCGCCGCATCATCCATGCGGCCCGGCTCGCGATCACTCAACCAAACTGAGACTTGACCGCCCCTACGTCACCCGCTTGATCTGCTGATCAGACAAATCATAGCGGAGGACACCAGATGACTTATGCACCTTTCAATCTCGCAGGTAAGGTCTGCGTCATAACCGGCGGGAACAAGGGCATTGGCCTAGGCATGGCTGAAGCGCTGGCCGCATCGAATGCAGATATTGTGATCTGGGGCCGCAAGGCAGACGATAACGCCGAAGCCGTGAAGAAGCTGGAAGCTCTCGGCACCGGCAAGGCAAAAGCCTGGCAAGTCGATGTCGGTGAGGAAGACCAGGTCGTAAAGGCCATGGCCGAAGCGGAAGAAGAGTTTGGCCGCATCGACACCTGTATCGCCAATGCCGGTGTCGGACGCGGCGCGGCAAATTTTGGCGACATGACGCTCGACACATGGCGCTACAATCAACGCATCAATTCTGAAGGCGCCTTTCTTACATTGCGGGAGGCGGCCAAGTCGATGGTCAAGCGTGCCAAAGCCGGCGACCCGGGCGGCAGTCTGGTGGGGACAGCTTCGCTTGCTGGTATTGAAGGCGCAGGCCGCAATCAGGCTTACGGCCATACCAAGGGCGGGCTGATTGCCATGATGAACGCGATTGCGGTTGAGTATGGTCGCTATCTGATCCGGGCAAACTCCATTCTGCCAGGCTGGATTGCTACAGATATGACAGAAGGTGGCCAAGCGAACGAAGTGTTCAACACAAAAGTCATCTCCCGCGTGCCGATCCGACGTTGGGGAGAACCGGAGGATTTTGGGGGTATCGCCGTCTATCTGGCGTCAGACGCCTCGAAGTATCATTCCGGCGACACGCTGATCGTCGATGGGGGGTATGCTAAATTCTGATCCGCACCTGAACGCGACAAACAAAAAAGGGCTGCCCGCAGGCAGCCCTTTNCNTATNTGNTCAAGACAATACCGATTANTCGGTTGGCTCTTCCGTAGTAGCTTCTTCTGCTTCGTCGGCAGCTGCTTCCGCGTCGTCAGCGGCGTCTTCANCAGCTTCTTCCGCNTCGGACATNGCGTCGTCCANAGCTTCGCNNGCATCATCCATNGCGGCNTCGACGTTGTCGCCNGCTTCTTCNAGNGCTTCGCCAGCNTCNTCGACAGCTTCNTCAACCGCNTCAGCAGCGTCATCCGCAGCTTCTTCGATGGACTCAACCGTCGTGGTTTCTTCAGGAGCCGTCGTTTCTTCNGCTGCACAGGCAGCCAGAACAAGCGCAGACGCACCAATAATCAGGAGTTGTTTCATACCTTTTCCCCTACTTCAGGCCAAAGATGACCGGGCAGAGGTTTACCATCTGCCGACCATGACGCAAAGATGGTTTCAGCTGAGGCGCGANTGCAGCCCGTTCGGACGATTATTCTAGAATTAGTGCGACTTCGCGCCCTGCTGAGGCAATTTCGGGCGGTTTCGGGCACTTCTTCATCATTGTTTAGGCCTGATCTGCGCGTTCGCTTCTCCTATCANCAGGCGCGCGAAACTCAGGATTTCTTCGAATCTTGTGCAGAATCGAAGAAGCTGACCGAATCAGCCATGAGGCGCAGCGATTGATTTCCCCCTGCCCGGTCAATCTCGCGCAATCCGCCTTGCGTTGACGCAAGGACGGCAATTTACGGTCCCTCAAAACCGAAAAGACTGATCCGGGAGACATAAACATGGCCTTGCAGACTGCACTCACGAAAATGCTCAATATCGAACATCCGATNATGCTCGCAGGCATGGGCGGCGTGTCCTATGCGGAGGTTTGCGCTGCCATGTGCAATGCGGGCGGCTATGGCGTGCTGGGCATGGCGGGCACCACACCAGACTTTATCGAAGGCCAGATGAAGCGCGTTCGCGAACTGACCGACAGGCCGTTCGGCGTCGACCTGCTGGCCGCGAGCCCCGAAAGCCTGGAAGAAAGCGTCGATGTCATCATCAANAATGGTGCGGACAGCTTCATCGCAGGACTTGGCGTGCCCATGCCAATCATGGAGCGNCTNAAGAAAGCCAATGTAAAAGTCATGGTTGTCGGCGGCGCNGTGAAGCATGCCATCAAGGCCGAACAGGCTGGATGTGACGCAGTGATCCTGCAGGGCGGCGAAGGCGGNGGNCATACGGGCCTNGTCGGNACNATGCCNCTNGTCGCGCAAGCNGTGGAAGCCGTGAACATTCCGGTGATCGCGGCNGGCGGCATCTATGACGGGCGCGGCCTCGCAGCGGCCTTGTCGCTTGGCGCTTGTGGCGTCTGGATGGGCACTCGCTTTATCGCCTCAACCGAGGCGCATGCCGCTCAGATGTANAAGGACACCGTGGTCGGAGCTGNCGACACGGATACAACTCGCACGCGTTGTTATTCGGGCAAGCCAATGCGTTGCCGTACGAACGANTACATCAAGGATTGGGAAGGCCGCCCGGAGGACATCCAGCCCTTCCCGCATCAGGCAATCCATTCCCACCAGACGGGTGTGATCGGCGGCATCGGCGGCATCACGGATGAAGAGAAACTCAATCCGGACACGTCCTGTTTCGCGATGGGNCAATCAGCAGGCGGTGTGAAAGAGGTGAAGCCNGTGGCAGAAATCGTGGGCGACATCATGCGCGACGCCGAGGCGGCCATTGATCGCGTATCGTCCCTNAAGGCCAAGGCTACAGCCTGATCAACACGTAGTTCCCAAGTAAAAAGCCGGACCTGTATGGTNCGGCNTTTTCTGTTCGATCGCTACTCTGCTGGGGTCANGCGAATGAGACGCCCGCCCTCCTTGTCTTCCAGCACATAGAGCGCGCCGTCAGGACCTTGCTCAACTTCACGAATGCGCTTGCCCCATTCAAACCGTTCCGCTTCCTTCGCCACCGGTTCCGTCTGACCGTCTTTTGGTGGTTGGCCGAGATTGTCCGTCGGCTGNGTTTCGAATGATACGCGGATCAANGCTTGTGAAGACAGGCCACCTATGAAGGCATTCCCCTTCCAGTCTGCGAACATATCTCCGTCATAAAAGACCAACCCGGCCGGGCTGATGGCCGGAACCCAGGCGATGGCCGGATCTTCGAATATCGGATTGCTTTCATGTGTCGGGATCGGCTTGCCGCTATAGTGATCACCCTCTGACACTTCCGGGTAGCCATAGTTTTCGGATCGCACGATCAGGTTCAACTCGTCTCCGCCCTTTGGGCCCATCTCCACGACCCAGAGACGTTGCTCTCCATCAAACGCAATTCCGAGCGGATTTCGGTGGCCGAGCGTCCATATCTGATCCGCCATTGCCCCGTTTCCATAGAANGGGTTGTCTTCCGGAANNGAACCATCNTGATTGATNCGCACNACCTTGCCCAGATTCATCGCCATGTTNTGNGCNGGCGTAAATTTCTGGCGTTCGCCNGACGCNATGAACAAATGCCCATCCTGNGCGATNGCCANTCGATGNCCATAGTGNCCNTTNCCAGTCANTTTNGGNGNNTGNCGCCANATGACTTCNCGGTTNTCCANAGNGCCGCCTTCAGCCTTGAGACTGAGCGTTGCCCGTTCAACCGCTGCGCCGCTTAAATTGTCATCCTCTGCATCGCGCTCGACATAGGACAGAAAAACGGTGTTGTTGTCGGTGAAGTCCGGATGAACGATTATATCTCCCAGGCCACCCTGGCCTCGCGCCGTAACGGATGGCACATTTGCGATTTCGCCGAGCTTTTTGCCGTCTGCTCCCAACAGCCACAGATTGCCATCCTTTTCGGAGACAAGCGAACGCCCGTCCGGCAGAAAAGTCATCGCCCACGCACTTTCAAACGTCTCGAGCGGAGTCGCTGTCAGAGCCGTCCCCGCCGTTCCAGTGACGCTCATGGGCTCTGGTGCTTGCTCGTGATGTTCAGCACTGGCACACCCTATAAGCAATGCGGCGGCGCTGGCGCTGACGATTGAGCGCAGAGTGTATGATGACATGAAAATTCCTCCGGAGGCAGATATCTGCTCCGGAAAACGCGGTACGGCGCCAAGGGTTCCCCGCTACGAGTCCGCGAATGTCTCAGAGGGCACAAGATGCCTGAGTGGTTCACCCGCCAGATACCGCTTGAGATTATCCAGGAAGGTCTCATCGGCNCGAACGTAAGTCGCCTGCGTCATGGCACTGTTGTGTGGTGTGATCGCGATCTTCGGATGCTTCCAGAGCGGGCTGTCTTTCGGCAGCGGCTCCTCAGCTGTTACATCAACAGCGGCGAAGGCTGGACGGCCTGCATCAAGCGCCGCAACGAGCGCGCCCTCGTCAATCAGTTGTCCGCGGCCCAAATTCATCAGAAGAGCGTCGGGTCTCATCGCAGATAGAAATTCTTCGTCCACAAGCCCCTCGGTCTCGTCCGTAAGCGGAAGGCTGAGCAACACCACATCCGCCTGCGCCAGCTCACTTTTAACCAACGCCATCGGAACAATGTGATCGGCGCCCTCGGCCGGGCCGGGAGAGCGACGCGCCCCCGTAACATGTCCGCCAAGCAACTGCACGCGTTTGCCAACCGCCGAGCCGATAGAGCCATACCCGACGATCAGCCAGCGCGACCCCATCATCTCGCGCATCTCCAGTCGGCTCCAGTTTCCGTCAGCCTGCTGGGCGCGATGTTGGGGGCCACATTTCAGAAAGTCGAATGCCTGCCACAGCGCCCACTCCGCCATCGCTTCAGACTGGGTGTGGTTCGTGGTGTAGAGCCGCGAAATTTTCCCAACGGAGATCAATGCAGCATTGTCGAGCCCTGCCGCAGACGACTGGAACCAGTCAATCCCACCAGTCTTGAGAACAGCGATCATGAAATCGCGGACATGATCCCCGAACCAGACGTCTGTATTGCCGAACACGATGTCCGGGCGGATGTCATGCACCACGGTGCCGTCCCCGGCATGGGAAAACAGGCCATCTTCGTCCATCACAATGAACTCGACCTTGTGTTCAAGGCCCTTGAGCCTTTCGCGAATGCGCGCAAAAGTCTTCGCATGAAGCAAACAGGTTTTCATGTCCTCCTGCTTAGCGCGCTCGCCTTCTGCGGCGCAAGCGTGGCGCAGTCCGATCTGCCAATGCGCGGGCCGGATTACTTCCGTGATGCCAAGGATTTGGCCGCCACATTGGGCGCCGCGCACGCCATTCGGGTGGAGTGCAATGGCCGGGGCGACCAGTACTGGCGGCGCTACATGTCCGACATGTTGAAATATGAAGCGCCCAATCGCGGCGCGGTACGCAGCTCACTTGTCGAGGCTTTCAACGAAGCCTTCACCAGCGCTGGCCGCATCTACCAGTCCTGTGACAATCGCGCGGTTGAAGCGGAAGCGGATTTCGCCGTGAAAGGCCAGGAAATTGCGACCCGCATGGCGACCCACTATTTCCCTCAGCCCCCAGCGCGCAACGACTAGGATTCGGTCGATACCACGCTGACATCGTCCAGCAGGAAACGCGGCCCGGTGCCAAGCCCGCGCGCGCGGTCCTCCGGATTGTATAGCTGGCACTTTTTCAGCGACAGGCACCCACACCCGATACACCCATCCAACTTCCGCCGTGTGCGCTCCATCAGCGCTATGCGCTCGTCCAGCAAATGCCGGAAGGCGGTACTGATCCGCGTCCAATCCCGCTTCGTTGGCGTCCGTCGGTCAGGCAGTGACGACAGAAGCTGGCCGATCTCCTCAATTGTCAGCCCGATCTGCTGGGCAATCAGAATGAACGACAAGCGGCGGATATCCGACCGCAGGAAAACCCTCTGACCACCCGGTGAACGCTCGGGATGCACGAGCCCGCGTCCCTCATAAAACCGGATCGCCGAGACCGACAGGCCGGTCCGCGCCGCCACTTCGCCGATCGTCAGCCCTGTCTGAACCGCCATGAAAAAACCTTCCATTTCGCGCTTGACCTCAACTTAAGTTGAGGAATTACGACAGCCATATCAGAGATTTGATCAAGACGAAATGGAGTCGAAAACAATGAGTATCGCCAAGTTCGAACATGTGAACGTAACGGTTCGCGACCCGAAGAAAACCGCTTCCATGCTGACGAAACTGTTCGGCTGGAAAGTGCGCTGGGAGGGGCCAGCGAAGTATGATGGATACACGGTGCATGTCGGCACGGACGAGGATTACATCGCGCTCTATGCCCTGCCCCAGCAGGACCAGCCGGAACAGGAAAGCTATTACCGGACAGGCGCCGTCAATCATTTCGGCATTCTGGTGGATGATCTGGACGCGACCGAGCGGAAGATCCTCGACGCCGGTTATCGCACCCACAGCCACCAGACCTATGACCCCGGCAGTCGCTTCTATTTCCACGACCATGACGACATCGAGTGGGAGGTTGTGAGCTATGCTTGACGGATTGATCCATTCCTACCTGGACGCGTTCGGCCAGGGCTGGCGACCGCGCGACGACTTCCCCGACACCGACTGGGACTCGCTTCTGCCCCGAAGCGCGCTAAGCTCTCCTCAAGACAAAACAGGAGAGACGGATGCCCATCAAACGCGTCGTCGCGGCGACAGTTCTGGCTATCGGATTATGCGCGTGCGCTACAGAGCCAGCACAGGATGAGACACGCATCGACGCGGATGCGACAGTNAAACACAAGAAAGTGGTGCGGATAGAGGTCCNCAAGCCGGATGAGGTGAGCCAGCCAGGGCCGGGTGACCGGATGCCGGCGGGCCGCCCACTTGGCACNCGCTCNTCNGTGGTGGCCCCCAANGGCGCGGCCGCAACAGCTCATCCCCTCGCCACGCAGACGGCACTTGATGTGCTAAAGGCAGGCGGTTCAGCGGTGGACGCNGCNATTGCCGCAAATGCNATGCTCGGCCTGGTCGAGCCGACCGGCAACGGCATNGGCGGCGATCTGTTTGCCATCGTCTGGGACCCGGAAACGCAGCAGCTCTACGGCTACAATGGCTCCGGTCGCTCGCCCTTGGGCGCGACATTGGACGACATGCAGGCGAAAGCCGACGAATTCATGCAAGGCGANGAGATTCCGCCCTTCGGCGCCGCGCCNGTGACNGTGCCNGGCACGGTCGATGGCTGGTACGCGCTGCATGACAAGTTCGGCAAGCAGCCGATGAACATGAACCTCGAACCGGCCATTCAGTACGCCCGTAACGGCGCGCCGATTCCTGAGGTCNTCGCCTATTATTGGGGCCGCAACGCAACGCGCCTGCAAGAAGCGGCTGACAGCGGCATGCTGGAAGAGTTCGACAATGCGAAGGCGACCTATTTCTCGCCCGCGCCGAAGGAAGGTAGCCTGTTCCGAAATCCTGACCTGGCCGACACGCTGGAGCGGATCGCTTACAAGGGCCGGAACGAATTCTATTCCGGCGAAACCGCCCACATCATGGGCGACTATTTCGAGCGGATCGGCGGCTTCCTGACCTATGAGGATTTTGCCGCCCATTCNGGNGNNNGGGNCGAGCCGATCTGTGTGACCTATCGCGGCGACTACAAGGTCTGCGAATTGCCGCCGAACACGCAGGGCATCGCGGCGCTTCAGATGTTACAAATGCTGGAACGGTTTGACCTGCGCGGCATGGGCTTCGGCTCGNCCGACAGCATCATGGCGCAGGTGGAAGCGAAACGGCTCGCCTTTGCAGACCGGGCGGCTGGCTATGCTGATCCAGAAACGTCCGGAATTGATCCCGCTATCTTTGTTCGCCCCGGCTACAATGCTGAACGGGCAGACAGGATTGACCTCGGTCAGGCGATGGCACCTCCTGCCCCCGGCTTCGCAGACGCAGATGCCAAGCTGAACGACGGCGACACCACCTATCTCACCGTCACCGACAAGGACGGCATGATGGTCTCCCTCATCCAGTCAAACTATCGCGGCATGGGCACAGGGCTCGTTGCGGATGGCCTCGGCTTCATGTTCCAGGACCGGGGCCAGTTGTTCAGCCTCGACCCGGCCCATCCGAACGTGTTCGAGCCGGGCAAGCGCCCCTTCCACACGATCATCCCCGCCTTTGCTTTCAAGAAGGACATGCCGGGCTGTCAGGTGCGCGCCGAACCGATCGAACAGGCCTGCCCGTTCGAGCCTTGGCTTAGCTTTGGCCTGATGGGCGGCGGCATGCAGCCGCAGGGCCATGTGCAGGTCATCCTGAACCTCGTCGATTTCGACATGGGCCTTCAGGAGGCCGGCGANGCCGCGCGCTGGGAACATGTCGGCGGCTGCGAGCCNACGGATGANCTNAANGGCGACNNNTGNGANANCGACATGGGCGTCGTGCATCTGGAAAGCGGCATCCCGCCGGAAACTCGCGCCGAACTGGAAGCGCGCGGTCACACGGTCGAGTGCTGCAAGGCGAATGCGGGCGGCTATCAGGCAATCATGCGCGACTTCGAAAGCGGCGCCTGGATTGCCGCCACCGAAATGCGCAAGGATGGCAGCGCGGATGGGTACTAGCCGTCTCGCTCCTCTCCCATTAGGGAGAGGGGCATGACGACGAAATTTGCCCCAGAAGCCCCGGCCGATTGTCCTCTTTGCCCTCGCCTTGTGGCGTATCGGGAAGAGGTCGCGGCGAAAGAGCCGGATTGGTTCAACGGCGCCGTGCCGAGCTTCGGGCCGGAGGATGCCGAATTGCTGATCATCGGCCTTGCACCCGGCGTGACCGGGGCAAACCGGACGGGCCGACCATTCACCGGCGACTGGGCCGGGGACCTGCTCTACGCGACCATCGACAAGTTCGGCTACTCGACCGGCACTTATGATGCGCGGCCGGATGACGGGCTGGAACTGAAGCGCGCCATGATCACCAATGCTGTGCGCTGTGTGCCTCCGCAGAACAAGCCGGTTGGCGCGGAGATCAACCAGTGTCGGCCTTTCCTGTCAGCGCGCATCGCGGCGCTGCCAAAGCTGAAGGCCATGATCTGCCTCGGCAAGATTTCCCATGATTCCACGGTGCGGACGCTGGGGCTGAAGCTGAAGGATTACCCCTTCGGCCACGGCACGCATTATGATGTGGAGTTCGCAGGTCGGCCGCTGGCGCTGATCTCGTCCTATCATTGCAGCCGCTACAACACGAATACCGGCCGCCTGACTCCGGAGATGTTCGAGGGTGTGTTCGCATTGGCAAAGGGCGTGACCGATACGGCCTAAGGGAGTTGCCATCGAAGCGTTTTCCGTTTATCGATAATATTGTTATTCGATAAGGGGATGCCCGATGCCTAGATATGCNGTTCCGCTGCTCACATGCGTTTTNGCATTGGTTTTTCTCGGCACAGGTGTCGCGCATGCTGCAAAGCTCGAAGTTGATCCGGACGCGCCCCTATGGATCAAACTTGCCACGGACGCCCTGCTTTATGCCCATATTGGTGGCGGCGCGGTGGGGCTCGTATCCGGCGTCGCAGCGATTGCAGCGCGTAAAGGGCAAGCCTTGCACCGCCTTGNGGGGAAAGTCTTCTTCGTTTCGATGTTCGTCACCTATCTGATTGGTGCGGGCGTTGCGCCGTTCCTTGAGGAGGGCCAACGACCGAACTTCGTGGCAGGTATTCTCGCCTTGTACCTGCTCATCACAGCTTTGATCACAGTTCGCCAGCGTGGGCCTGTCCGAACCAACTGGCGGCATTATGTAGGACTGGCGACGGCGCTCGGCATAACGCTGATGGGCGTGGTGTTCATGTATATGGGCGCGAACAGCGCAACCGGCACCGTGGATGGCTCGCCGCCCCAGGCCTTCATNCTGTTCATTGTNGCTGGCAGNATCGCCGCNTTCGGCGAATTGAATGTGATCCTGCGACAGGCGCTGTCCTACACGGCGCGCATTTCCCGCCACCTCTGGCGCATGTGTTTCTCGATGTTCATTGCATCCGGCTCACTTTTCCTGGGGCAGCCGCAAGTGTTTCCCGAAGGCTTCAACCAGACCGCCTGGCCGTTCCTGCTGGCGTTTGCGCCCTTGATCGCNCTGATTGTCTGGCAAGGCCTGCTGAGGCTTCGNGGCAGNAAACTTCGCNCTGCCTGAGAGGTAGGCCTCAGCCCTCTTTCANAATCCGCGCCTTTTGTCGTTGCCAGTCGCGTTTGGCCTCAACTTCGCGCTTGTCATGGCTCTTGCGGCCGGTCGCAAGGCCGATGAGGAGCTTGGCCAGGCCGCGCTCGTTGAAATAGAGCTTCAGCGGCACAATCGTGCGCCCGGCCCGATCTACGGATTGGGACAGCTTCGCAAGTTCGCGCTTTGACACGAGCAGCTTCCGCTTGCGCTTCGGCTCATGGTTGAACCGGTTGGCAGCATTGTAGATCGGGATATCCGCATTGATCAGGTAGAGCCCACCATCTTCCGGGCTGACATAGGCTTCGGCGATATTCGCTTTGCCCTGGCGCAGGGATTTAACTTCTGAGCCAACCAGCATGATGCCAGCCTCCAGCGTGTCCTCAACCGCATAATCGCGGCGAGAGCGGCGGTTCTCCGCGACCAGCCCATCCGAGCGGCCCTTTGTCTGACTCTTCTTTGCCATCGCCCTGATTTAGGCGTTCAAACCCGCAAGCGCCATGGCCTGATCAATTTCGGCCCGCTTTTCTGCAGATGGCGCNGTGATCGGCAAGCGCACCTCATCGGTGCAAAGCCCCAGTTTCGACAAGGCATATTTGGCCGGCCCCGGCGAAGGCGAGCAGAACATCGCCTTGTGCAGCGCGATCAGCTTGCGCTCAATGGCGCGGGCTTCGTCCAGGTTTCCGGCGTGGAAAGCCTTGTGCATCGCGGCGCAGGCCTCCGGCATGACGTTCGCGGTGACNGAGATGCAGCCCATCCCGCCCATGGCGAGATAGCCGAGCGCGCTTGGATCATCGCCTGACAATTGAACGAATTGTGTGCCCTCAGGGATCGCTGCCATGTGCTGGCTGACACGCTCCATGTCGCCAGTCGCATCCTTGATNCCGACAATATTCGGCAGCTGGGCGAGGCGCGCGACGGTGTCTGGCGCCAGATCAACGACTGTGCGGCCGGGAACGTTGTATAGCAGCACCGGCATCGCCACGGCATCGTTGATGGCGCGGAAATGNGCCTCAAGGCCATCCTGATTGGGATTGTTGTAGTAAGGGCAGACGACAAGCGCTGCGTCAGCGCCGACCGTCTTGGCATGTTCGACCAGTTCGATCGCCTCATCTGTGGCGTTGGCCCCGGCCCCGGCAATCACGGGCACGCGGCCTTTGGTAATTTCAACACAAAGCGTTACGACATCTTTATGCTCTTGCGTTGAAAGTGTGGATGTCTCGCCCGTGGTGCCGACCGGCACAAGTGCACTGGAACCGCCCTGAATCTGGCGCTCTACCAGTGCAACAAATGCGTCCCGGTCAACGGCCCCATTCTTGAAGGGGGTNACGAGTGCTGGGATTGAGCCATGGAACATCGTAAATTTGCCGCGATTCAGGTGTTGTTTGGTTTGATCGAATATAAATCGCCAATGCCTTCTCACGCTTTGGCCAAGAAATAAACTCTGCTGAGCCGTTTCATGATGCGACCTGTTGCCATTATTGCCTCACTTGCCGCCCTGTCCCAGGCCGCTGCGGCGGCTGCGGTGCCGGANACCCCCAGCCTGAAACCTGACCGTCCTTACGTGTCGTCGGTCACGGACACCCGGAATGCCGAAATNCTGCACAAGGCATTGCGCGCGGCCGATGGATACGATTGGCCCGCGGTAGCACATTTGCAGACACAGGCCTCTGACGCGGATGTTCGGAANCTCATCATGTGGATCCGGGCGAGCCGCGGCGTGCCTGGCATGAATTTTTCGGAAGTATCCTTNGCGCTCGACAAACTCGAAGACTGGCCGAAACGCACATCNATGCGGCGCCGGGCCGAGGANATCATCAGCGAATCTTCCTACAGCCACAAGGAACGCATCGACTGGCTGACCGAGTCCGGCCCAATCACGGGCGCAGGCAAAATCGCCCTNGCCGACAGTTGGCGCGCCATTGGTGAGCCGGGCAAGGCGCTGGAAGCCGTCCGCGACGCCTGGCACAACAATTCCCTGGAACGCGCGGTGGAACGCGAAGTGCTGGCCACGTACGGCAAACAACTTACACAGGANGACCACCGTGCGCGCGTGGAATTCCTGCTCTGGACCAATCAGCGCACGGCCGCATCAAACCTGAAATACCTGCTGACAAACGACTATCGAAAGCTGGTTGATGCCCGCATCGGTCTGGCGGCCCGCTCCCGTAATGTGGATGCGCTGGTCGACGCNGTGCCGTCCCACCTGCAGGACAATCCCGGCCTTCTTTATGAGCGTGCCAAGTGGCGTCGCCAGAAGTTGCGCAATCAGGACGTAGCAACCCCGCTGCTGACAGGCATTGATGGGAATGAGGTTCCCGAAGCTGGCCGCTCCCGGCTNTGGGACGANCGCAACATCGCCATNCGCACTGANNTGAAGGACGGCAACTGGTCCCGCGCATATCAGCTCGCCTCACCTCATGGCATGGATAGCGGCGGTGACTTTGCTGAAGCCGAATGGGTCTCCGGCTGGATTGCCCTGCGCCTCAACAATGATGCCGATCGCAGCTTGCAGCATTTCGAAACGATGGCCGATGGCGTGTCGACCCCGATCAGCGTCGCCCGTGGCAAATATTGGGCAGGCCGGGCACGGGATGCGCTTGGTCAGTCTGATGCTGCGCGAACCGACTACACAGCGGCGGCAGAACATAAATTCACTTATTACGGTCAGCTGGCTGCGGAACGTCTTGAGGACAAGAAGCTCTCCTTCCCCAAAACCACCGAGCCGACAGCTGAAGAGATCGAAGCGTTCGAGTCACGCCCCATGGTTGCAGCCCTTCGCCTGCTCGGTGAAAGCGGAGAGGAGCGCCTCTTCCGCGAGTTCGCATACCATCTGGACGATCTGCTGGAAACGGAAGCGGAATACCTGCTGCTNGCCCGTCTTGCGACGGAGTACCAGGTGCCNGATGTCGGCGTTCGTGGCGCAAAAGCCGGACTTGCCAAAGGCATCGTCTCGACAGATGCCGCCTATCCGGTCGTTGCCTATCCCTTGCTGCGAGAGCCACAAGTGGAGCGCCCGCTAATGCTCGCCCTGTCTCGACAGGAAAGCGAGATGAACCCCAATGCGATCAGCCATGTTGGCGCGCGCGGCCTGATGCAGTTTATGCCGGCAACCGCCCGCAACGAGGCTCGTTTGCGCGGCTTGCCCTATCGTACATCCTGGCTGACGGATGATCCGGGTTACAACATGACGCTGGGCGGACAGCATCTCGATACGCTGCTCTCCCGGTTCAATGGCAGCTACATCATGACCGCNGCGGCCTACAATGCCGGNCCTAGCCGTCCGCGCCAGTGGATCAAGGATTATGGTGATCCGCGTACGGGCCAAGTCGATCCGATTGACTGGGTTGAGTTCATCCCGTTCTCGGAAACCCGGAATTATGTCCAGCGTGTCCTTGAGAACACACAGGTCTATCGTCATCGCCTGATTGGTGAGCCTGTCGAGATCAAGATCGAGGAAGACCTCGAACGCGGCAGACAATAACACCCGGCCTCCTGTTAGCGATATCGCGATTCATGACGACGCCAGAGCCCCTGCTCTGACGGTACAATTCATCGCATATACTTTGCTTCGCAGATAGAGATGATGCTGGTGTTCGCGACGTGCCACCTCGCGTCGCTCCTCCGGTCCCACGCTCACCGATTTTAGCCGATGCGCCAACAAGGAATGGTTATGCAATCCATTTCCGTCGCGGCACGCCCCCATATTTCAATAACAGCAGGCTTGACAAGAAACACGGCCCGATTGAGAAGCTTGCTTAATAAAACTTACAGATAGAAATCGGGAGGAAGTAAGTTATGGCGCAAACGCGTTTGACCAAAGGCGTGCTTTATTCAGCCGTCGCTTCGGCAGCCATTGGCATGTTCATGCCCGCCGCCAGTTGGGCACAGGAAGACACCACCACAGCATCCGAGTCGGGCCAACTCATGCTGGACGAATTGGTCATCACCGCGCGTAAACGCGAAGAGAGCCTGCAGGATGTTCCGATCGCCGTGACCGGTATTGGTGGAGACCAGCTTCGCGATGAACAGATTACGGACCTTTCCGAGATCGCACTCCANGTTCCGAGCTTCACGTTCCAGTCTCAGAACAGCATGGAATCGGAGATGTTCATCCGGGGCGTTGGATCCGTTCGCCTGAATGGCGCTACGGCTGACCCATCAATCGGCACATTTCTCAACGAAGTTTATGTCGGTCGTCGCGGCTCTGCCACGCCTCCCATCTTCGACCTGTCCCGCGTAGAAGTTCTGCGCGGACCGCAAGGCACTCTTTTCGGCAAGAACATTGTCGGCGGTGCCATCAACCTTATCACGGCCGCGCCGCAGGATGAGTTTGACGCGGGTGGTTCCGTATCAATCGGCAACTATTCCAGTGTCCTCGCCGAAGGCTTTGTCACAGGTCCGGTGACTGACACGGTCTCCGCGCGCCTCGCCCTGTTCCGCGAAACCCATGATGGCTACGCGAAGAATATCGTCACTGGCCAAGACCTTGAAGACAAGGACTCCACAGCCGGACGCCTTTCGCTGAATTGGGATGCGTCGGATACAGTATTCGTGTCCGTTGTCGCAGATTACAGTCAGGATCGCGCCGGCGGCCCGTCCCGTCACGCNGTCGACGATCCGAAAACACCCGGCTTTGGCTTCATCACGCCGAACATTCCGGAAGATCCACGCGTCAACGTTTCCCCCTATGATCAGTACGCTGACCGCGATACGGCTGGCCTGACTGGCCGTGTCGAATGGGACATCGGCGAAATGTCGCTCGTCTATCTGGCCGCCTACCGCTATGGACAAGGCGATGGCCGCTGGACCCAAGCCGGTGCGGCGTCCCCGCCATCCATCACGGATAGTACGCTGACCCAGCACGAACTGTACCAAGGCGTCACGCAAGAACTTCGCCTCGCATCTTCGCAGGACAACGCATTCCGTTGGGTGGCAGGTCTCTACTATCTCGATGAAAACGTGAAACGCGTTTCCCGGAACACAGCCACATCCTTCCTGCCGGGCGGCCCAGGCGGCACGCGGGACTCCCTTGATGGCGACAACATCTATCTCGGCTACAGCGACACGGCCAGCTACGCAGCCTTTGGTGAAGTCGAGTACGATATCACGCCTGANGTGACGCTTGCNGTTGGCGGCCGCTTTACGCACGACAAGAAAGATCTCGACACGCGCGCGGTGATTCTGGACTACGGCCTGCCGGGCGACATCCTGTCTCCAGCCCCGCTACAGGAAGAATATGATGTCGTGCAAAGNGAGGAATGGTCTGANTTCACNCCTAAAGTGGCGGTNAACTGGACCCCGACCGAAGACGCNCTCATCTACGCTTCGTACGCCAGCGGCTACAAAGGCGGCGGATGGCAGGGTGCGACGGCAAACGCTGTTGCAGCGGCCACACCCTATGATCCGGAATCGGCATCTACATACGAGATTGGTCTGAAGGCCGAATGGTTCAACAACCGCCTACGCACCAACCTTGCTGCATTCTACACGGACTTCACCGACCTCCAGGTAGAATTGCTGGACGATGTCAATCTGACGCTTGTCGTGGCCAACGCCGCCGACGCCGCGATCAAGGGTGTCGAGTATGAAGTACGTGTCCTGCCGACGGAATGGCTGACGCTCTTCGCGGCCGGATCCTTCCTCGACACAGAGTANAAAGACTATATCGACCCTCTGCGCGGCATCGACTACAGCGGGAACCAGCTTCAGAGAACGCCTGACTTCCAGTACACGATTGGCGCGGACATTGATCACCGTCTGACAGACANTCTGAACTTCATTGCGGCNCTGAACTACTCCTATCAGGACCANATGTTCTGGGGCCCGGACAATCACAATGAAGANCCAGGCTANGGCCTCCTCAACGGCCGTATTGGCATCGCAGCTGCCGATGGCCGCTGGACGGCAACGATCTGGGGCAAGAACATCTCTGATGAGCTTTATCGCGTCAGCATCATTCCGTTTGCAGGTGATGAAGTGTCGCTCTATGGCGCACCGGAGACCTACGGCGTTCGTTTCTCGGCACGCTACTANATCTCATCTGAGCANNTGAAGAATGGGCGATACGACCGGCGGTTGTATCGCCCTTTTTACGTCTAGCGCGCTGGAACATGCGCAGCGATAAGGCGCGGCCCATCAGCTGCAAAGGCGCGCTCAAGCGCCGCGTCAAACTCTTCAGCTGTTGTCGCATTCGCCGCCGGTACGCCTTGGGCTTCTGACAGTTTCACCCAATCAATCTCCGGATGGCCAAGGCCAAGCAGTTCCTGAGCCGCCGGGCCGGGATTGCCNGCGCCAGTCCGCGCAAGTTCGATGTTCAGAATGCGGTAGGAATGGTTGACGAACACNACATTGACCACGTTCGCGCCCTCCCGNGCCATGCTCCANAGCGCCTGATTTGTATACATGCCTGCGCCGTCACCGGTGATGCAAAGGGTCTTGCGGTCAGGCGCGGCAAGTGATGCGCCCAACGCGAGCGGCATTCCTTGGCCGATGGCACCACCGGTCAGCATCATCCAGTCGTGCGGGCGGGCACGCTGCGTCATCAGAAAGCTCGGCAGTCCATTGGAAACGCCATCGTCCGAAACGAAACACCCTTCTGGCATGTGACGCGCAATGGACGCACCGATGGCAGCCGCGTTGAGTGCACCAGTCGGCGCACCCGGCACATCGAGCTCTGCAACAGGGGCCGCCTCTTTCGTACCGAGTGCGTCCGCCAAGGCTGCCAGGATCGCGGCGCTATCGGTATCCGGCCCGCCAATCACCATCGGTGCGCAGCCTTCAGGGACGAGAACACTCGGCTTGCCCGGATACGCGAAAAACGCCACAGGCACTTGCGTGCCAGCAATCAACATCAGATCCGAACCTTCCAGATCCGCCATTGCGCCTTCGGCAAAGTATTGCATCCGGTCCGGCACGAAGCGACCGGCCCCACGCGCCTGACGCGGGAAGAAGGTGTCGGTGAGCACACGGATTCCGGCCGCCTTTACCCGCGCTGCCTGCGCCAGGCCTGCCTCGGTCAAGGCTGTGCCGTTTATGATGATCACGGGCTTGCTGGCGGATTTCACCGCCGCGGCGGCGGCATCGATGCGCGCCGGATCTGGTGCCCGCAAGGATGGCCGTGCACGTGTGGCGCCCGGCTTGCCACCTTCCAGCCAAGCCGTGTCAGCAGGCAGGATCAGTGACACAGGGCCGGGCTCTGGTCCGAAGCTCGCTTCCCAGGCTTGCGCGGCAAGTTCGCCCGCCTGCGCAACCGTATCAGCCGATTTGATCCAACGGGAATTCGGCCCCGCCATTCCAACCACATCAGACGCCAGCGGGGCGTCAAAGCGCTGGTGTGGAACGGCATGGTCTCCGATCACATTGACCATCGGCGTCCAGGCCCGGCGTGCATTGTGGATATTGGCACCACCATTCAGATACCCAGCGCCGAGGTGCAACAGCGTCATGGCCGGGGCGCCCGTTACACGCGCATGACCATCGGCCGCCCCTGTTGCCACACCCTCAAACAGGCAGAGCGTCGACTTGATACGTGGCTCATGATCCAACGCAGTAACAAGGTGCATCTCCGATGTGCCCGGATTGGCAAAGCAGGCGGTCACCCCATGATCGGCCAGCGTGGAAACAAGCGCTTCCGCACCCGTCATGGTTTTTATTGGCTGGTCAGTCATCCGGTATCCCTTTTTGTTTTGTCTGGTTTGAGCTGGTTAAAGGATCAGAAGATTGTCAGGCAGGTCGCCCGTATCCTTATAGAGAATATCCACCTGGTCTTGCCGCAAGGCCTGCGTACGGGACTGGTTGATGTATCCTTTCTCCGTGATCTCTCCATTATCCGCCAGCGGAGCGGTAGCCTGCAACAGGACCCGCGCTACGCGTGCCGAAACATTTGGATGCGCCTTGTTGTGCACCGCCAGTCCCGCGCTGATTTTTTCATGCACTGCTGGGTGCCGGATCAGCTCTTCTATGGACAGGTCATCGCCGACAAGCCGCTTGCACCATGCTTCATTCACAAAACCCAGAAGCCGGATGTCATTCTGATTCAGGCCACAAACGACTGCATCAGACAGCGCGCCACCTGTCGCTGCAACGGCCTGTACACGCACAGTTCCCGCAGACACCCATGTGCCGTTTGCCAGCTTGAACTCCTCGGCGGTGCGGCCGTCAAACGCAAGCCCGCGCTCTGGCGCATCCGGGTCTACAAACTTCACCGCATCACCAAGCTTGTAGAAGCCTTCTTCGTCAAACGCCTCCTTTGTCTTCTCCTCATTGCGGAAATAGCCCGGCGTGACATTCACGCCTTTTACGCGCAATTCCATCTTTTCCGCATTCGGCACCATCTTGAACGTGTTGCCCGGCAGGGGCAGACCAATCAGGCCCATCCGGTCATTCGGCCAATGCACGTTTGACGCAGTCGGTGCCGTCTCGGTTGCACCATACCCGGCAGACAGGGAAATGCGCTCGCCGGTGATACGCACAGCAACCGCCTGAATGCGCTCATAAATGTCTTGCCCCATGGATGCGCCACCATAGGCCATGCAGACGAGACGCCTGAAAAACACCTCCGCCAGCTGATCATCACGCTCCAACTCGGTGGCCAGCGCCGCCCACGCTGCGGGGACAGTCGTATGCTGGGTTGTGGAAACCTCTTTCAGATTTCGTAACATTTCTGGCAGGCGGGCGGGCGTCGGCGCGCCCTGGTCAATGTAGAGCGTCCCGCCCCAATCGAGCATATTGTGCAGGATGGAATGCGCGCCGTAAGTATGGCTCCACGGCAGGAAGTTGCACATCACCTGAGGCCCGCCGGTCATCTCGTCCAGACGTTCTTCATCCCAGACCGATCGGATCATGCGGGCATTGGACGACACCATGCCTTGCAGGTTAATGACGGCTTTCGGTTCTCCGGTGGAGCCGGACGTCATCATGTACTTCGCGACCGTGTCCGGAGTCAGCCGGTCATACGCCGCTTGCACCGCCTCGGTTGGCGCGCGCATGAACTGCTCCAGCCGGACTGCATCACAGCGCTCTGGTGCACGTCCGCTATAGATGACCAGCCGCCCCTGAAGATCCAGCCCGTCCAAAGCGCGCTGATAGTCTGCGCCATCCTCGACATAGATGAATTTGGGCTGCGTCAGGCCATCAATGTATTTGAGGCGCCCCAGGTCTTCGCTGAGCAGCGCATAAGCTGGGGTCACGGGCACCGCCGGGCTGCCGGCCCACATCGCGGCATACATCACCAGCGCGTTGGCGATAGAGTTGCGTGACAGGATCATCAGCGGCGCATCTTGCCCGGCGCCGGCATCCAGAAACCCCTGAGCAAGACGGCGCACCGCGTCCAGCCCGGCAGCATAAGTCAGCGTATTCCAGCCTTCCGCAGCCGGATTCTCCGGGTCGCGTTCAGCCAGCCAGACCGTATCCGGGCGATGTTCTGCCCAATGCACCAGTGGCGCCAGCATGTGCGACGGACAGGCCTTCAGCGGCTGACCATTATCCAGATAGATCGTGCCATCCGGTCTGCGGTCTACGTTTAGCTTTTGAGGAAGGTAAGGAACTTCGCGGAAGGGTATGTCCGACGTATCTGGCATGATGTGAGCGTTTCTTCCCGTATGTTTTTATCTTTCCGGTTATTCAAACCCCGGTGTCGGAATATGGATCACTTCTCCGCAATGCTTGCAATGCACCGCGTCACGTTCATGAAAGCGCAGACCGCACTCTTCGCACTCCTGCTCCACCTTGTCGCGCGGCTCCACAATGGTTCGCAGCAATTGCAAGAATAGGGTCAGGCCGAGCACCATAACGATGATGGAGAGCAACCGCCCACCGGGGCCTACCATCAAGACATCACCATATCCGGTCGTCGTCAGGCTGGTCACCGTGAAATAGAGCGCATCGATATAGGTGTGTATGCCATCATTGATCCCGACCTGCGTGGAGTAGACCAGGGCAGCCATGATGAAGACAAACACGACCAGATTGGTCACTTTGTCGATGATCCGCTCATGCCGCTGGAAAAAGGGCGTCAGAACCTTCACGCGCTTGATAAATGTAAAGGCCCTGATGGCGCGCACCGCACGCAACACGCGTAGAAACGCGAAGTTCGACACAAGCAGCGGTGCAAACATGGTCACCACGACGACAAGATCCGCAATGTTTATGGGCCGGATGACAAAGTTCCATCGGTGCCGCGCAATGTAAAACCGCGCCAGCAGATCCGCGAGGATCACGCCGCCAATCACGTAGTCGATTGCAAAATGCGCGCGGTCCCGTTGGTCAAACGGGGCCCACAGGAAATAGCCGATCGTGATGAAATCAAACGCCAGCATGGCCCAGCGGAACAGGAACGGCCACCTGCCTGTGCCCTCATACAGCCAGAATAGAATCCGGTTCAGGCCCTTGCGCTCTTTCTTCATGCGCCCCGCTCCACCCACATCAGGTTCAGCTGATCGGCTCCAGCGTCTCGTTGAAGCGGACGGGCTGTCCGCCGCCCTTCTTCACGATCTCACCGTCGCGCATGACGAACCCGCCGCGAATGATGGTTGCAACGGGCCACCCTGTCGCCTCGAAACCATCATAGGGTGTCCATCCGCATTTGGACTTCGTCCAGTCATGCGTGATGGTTTCCTTGCGCTTCAGGTCTACCACCGTGAAGTCCGCATGATAGCCTTCCGCGATACGGCCCTTGTCTGCGAGCCCGAAGACACGCTGCGGCCCCGCGCTCGTCAATTCGACGAAACGCTGAAGGCTGAGCTTTCCGTTGTTCACATGGGTCAGCATCACCGGCACGAGCGTCTGCACGCCCGGCATGCCGGATGGTGAGGCGGGATAGGGGCGCTCCTTCTCCTCACGCGTATGTGGCGCGTGATCGGTCGCGAGTACATCCACGATCCCGGCATTCAGCGCCCGCCAGAGGGCGTCCTGATGGCGTTGTTCGCGCACGGGCGGATTTTGCTGGGCAAAGCCTTTGAGGCGCTCATAACAGTCGGGCGCAGCCAGCGTGAGGTGGTTCGGAAGGACTTCCACACTGGCCAGATCCTTCGCATCGCGCAGCAACTCCATTTCCTCAGCGGTGGAGATATGCAGCACGTGGATGCGTTTTCCGGTCTTGCGGGCAAGGCGCAACAAGCGGCGCGTAGAACTGACAGCGGCCTCAACATCGCGAACCACAATATGACTTTGCCAATCCCCCTGCACGGCCAGGCTGCGGCGTTCCTCGAGTCGATACTCGTCTTCCGAGTGGAATGCGGCGCGACGCTTGATAGCGCGCAGCACAGCTTCAACGCCTTCATCGTCCTGGATCAGCAAATCTCCGGTCGACGCGCCCATGAAGACTTTCACACCGCAACAACCGAGCATCTGCTCCATCTCTGGCAACACATCTGTGTTGTCATGTGTCGCGCCAGCATAGAACGCATGATCGGTATCCATCCGGCCCTTCGCGCGGGCCAGCTTGTCAGTCAACGCATCGGGCGTGATCGTGGACGGGTTTGTGTTCGGCATCTCGAACACGGCCACGACGCCGCCCAGCGCGGCAGAGCGGGCTTCTGTTTCGAGGTCGGCCTTGTGCTCCAGTCCCGGTTCCCTGAAGTGAACCTGGCTGTCGATCACACCGGGCAGAATGTGCAGGCCGGTTGCGTCATAGATTTCTCCGGCATCAACGCCGGTCAGGTCGCCGATATGGGCAATACGCTCGCCCTTCACGCCGATGTCGGTTTGCGCCATGCCGCCGGGAGAAACGACGGTGCCGCCTTTCAGGATCAGATCATAGGTCATGGCAAATGGGGTGTGACTCCGCGCGGCCTAAGTCAAGTGTGGTTTTCCCGAGCCTTGAATGGAACGTCGGACTTGAGAAGCCACCTTGCCATACTTACAACAGGCAGATGAAACGCATTCTCCCCCATCGTGCCATCATTCGCCTGACCGGCCCTGATATGCTTCACCTGCTGGGCCGCACGGTCACACACTCGGTCGACAATTGGCAGACAGGCGAGATGCGGTACGGCGCGTTGCTGACGCCGCAAGGAAAGGTGATCGCCGACTACCTGGCCATGCTGTCCTTGGAAAACATCTATTTGGATGTCCATGTCGACGCGGCGGATGACCTCGAAAAGCGCTTGAAAATGTTCAGAATGCGCAATGATGTGACGATTGAACGGCTGACCGATGATGTCGTGACCGAAGGGAGTTGGGTGGACGTCAGGTCGCCGCAAATGCCGCATCGCGCAATCACGCCGTCGGGTGTCTCTGGAATCGATATGCCCGAACAGGAATGGCATGCCGCCCGGATCGCAGCCGGCGTTCCGGAATGGGGCTCAGACTATCGCGCAGCGGAAGTTTTCCCGACTGACATCAACATGGATATGATGTCGGGTATCGACTACAAGAAAGGCTGTTTCGTCGGTCAGGAAGTCGCCAGCCGCATGAAGCGCAAGGGCAAGATTCGCAAGCGCACCGTGAAGGTGACGGGTGAGGCCCTGGAAGCGGGCGCAGACATCGTCGCAGGCACCCCCATAGGCAGTCTCACCAGCGTGGCCGGATCAGTTGGACTCGCTCTGATCCGCACGGACCGGCTTGCCAAGGCTGAGCAGGATGGACTGACGTTCACCTGCAACGGCGCGTCTGTGACGTTCGAGCTCACGGAATGGCAACGCGCGGAGGTGGACAGTCACATCGCGGAGCCAGCCGGTGAGTGACACATATCCCTGCGCATGGGCCCCGCCGTCAGACGAGCTCTATCGGACCTATCATGACACCGAATGGGGCGTGCCGGAGCGCGATGGGCGCACGCTCTGGGAGAAACTGCAACTGGACGGCATGCAGGCCGGACTGGCCTGGATCACCATATTGCGCAAGCGCGACAGCATCCGCGAAGAGTTCGACAACTTCGACCCCGAAAAGCTCGCCCGCTGGACGCCCGCCCGCGCAGCCAAAGCGCTGAAAAACCCCGGCATCATCCGGAGCCCCAAAAAGGTCGACGCGGTGATCGGCAATGCTCAGGCATTCCTTGCGATGGAAGAATCAGGTGACAGCTTTTCCGACTATTGCTGGCAAATTGTGGGCGGCCAGCCCATTGTGAACCAGTGGAAACATTTCCGCGATGCGCCCACTCACACCGACTGGTCCGCTGCAATGTCAAAGGATCTCAAGAAACGTGGGTTCAAATTCGTGGGCCCAACGATCGTTTATGCATGGGCTCAGGCAGTTGGCATGGTCAATGACCATGATGTATCCTGTCCGCGACACAAGGCCGTTCAGGAGATGTGATTGATGAAAGCCTCAATGATTGCCGCTGCCCTTCTGGTCGCGGTGCCATTTCTCGCTGGCTGCGCAACGTCTTCAATGGACAAGGCAAACCGCGCCGAAGCCTGGAGCCGCTGCCGGACAGCCCCTGATCCTGACACGCGAGACCGGTGCATAGAAACAGAGATCGCGCTGCTTGAAGCGCGGCAGGAGCGAAATGCTGCATCCTACGCCGAAAGAATGAAAGCGGCGGAAGAACGCGAGGCCATAAACGAAGCTCAGGGTCTGCCCCGCGAAGCAGTTCGGGAAACGGTCGATTCCGGGCTACGCGCCCCAAAAGACTAAACAGCCTCGGTACTTGCAAATCACCGGAAGTTGACCAAACTTCCCGCAGACACAAACCATTGTAGAAAAATGCGATAACGGTCTGGGTTATCCGGATCGGACAAAGAGGGCAGGCATGAATACACCAGTCATTTCGGCGACAGGACTCTGGACGCCTCCCAACTCCATTTCCAACAAGGAATTGGTCGACAGTTACAATGTTTGGGCCGACAACTGGAACCGCGAGCGGGAAGCAGATATCGCCGCCGGCCTGCTGGAGCCAAAGACGCACTCATCGGTCGAATTCATCGAAAAGGCGTCCGGCATCAAATCCCGCTATGTGATGGACAAGACCGGCGTTCTGGATCCGGACATCATGGCTCCCCGTATTGCAGAGCGTCCGAACGAGCAGATTTCGGTCCTGGCCGAAATCGCTGTGAAGGCCGCCAAGGATGCGCTGGAGCGCGCCGGGCGCAAGCCCGAAGACGTGGACGCCGTGATCTGCGCCGCCTCAAACATGCAGCGCGCCTATCCTGCCATGGCCGTGGAAATCCAGGACGCGCTTGGATGTGGCGGTTTCGCATTCGACATGAACGTCGCCTGCTCTTCCGCAACCTTCGGCATCCAGACCGCAGCAGACTTCGTGCGCTCTGGCAGCGCCAAATCCGTCCTCATGGTCAACCCGGAAATCTGCTCGGGGCATCTGAATTTTACGGATCGCGACAGCCACTTCATCTTCGGCGACGTCGCAACGGCTGTCCTGGTGGAAGATGTCAGCATAGCGCCGGTCGGCCATTGGAAAATTCTCGGCACCAAGCTGAAGACGCAGTTTTCGAATAATATCCGGAACAATTTCGGCTTCCTGAACCGCGCCGCACCGGAAGGCATTGACGCGCCAGACAAGCTGTTTGTCCAGGAAGGGCGCAAAGTGTTCAAGGAAGTGGTGCCAATGGTTGCCACGATGATTGGGGAACAACTGGGCGAACTGAACATCGCCCCAACCGATTTGCGCCGCATGTGGTTGCATCAAGCGAACGCAAACATGAACCGCCTGATCTCGTCAAAGGTCTTGGGGAGAGAAGCAACCGACGAGGAAAGCCCGACCGTGCTGGACACCTATGCCAACACGTCTTCGGCCGGTTCCATCATCGCCTTCCACAAATATTCAGGCGACTTCAAGCCCGGCGATCGCGGTTTGATCTGCTCTTTCGGAGCCGGTTATTCCGCCGGAACCGTATTTGTGGAGAAAACGGCCTGAATCAGGCCCGGCCGGACTAATCGTCCAGATCGTCCATGAACATGTCGCCCCAGAGTATTTCCTTGCTGGCGCGAACGGCTTCAACGACAACAATGCTGCACCCTATGAGCAGGACCCCGAACGCAATGGTTTGGGAAGATACAACAGTCGTCAAAGAATCCAGCATGGTCACCTCACTTGCAGGAAAGGCGGCGAATCTCTGAACGCGGCCCTTGTTCATGAGACCCTTTTGCCCCAAACGCCTTAACAGCGCATTTGCCGATTGGGGCCAAAAAGGGACGAGTTCGTAACCGGAATGCCCTCGTTTCTTTACCTGTGTTTCCAAAGCTTTAAATAAGGTGGTGATGACCTCTCGCGTGAAGCAATCTGTTAAGGCCCCCCGCGTCTGGCAACGCATGTTGTCGGGTCGACGGCTTGACCTGGCCGACCCATCCCCAATGGATGTGGAAATCGAAGATATTGCCCACGGCCTTGCCCGGGTTGCCCGATGGAACGGGCAAACACGCGGTGAAAACGCATTCTCAGTGGCCGAACATTCTGTTCTGGTTGAAGATATCTGCCGCCGCCTTCAACCTGACCTGACACCGCAGCAACGCCTGACGGCGCTACTTCATGATAGTCCCGAATACGTGATTGGCGACATGATATCGCCCTTCAAGGCGCTACTGGGTGAAAGCTACAAGACCATCGAGGCCCGCCTGCAGGAAGCGATCCACATCCGCTTTGGTCTGCGGCCTGTTACTCCACAGAAGCTGAAGCGCCTGATCAAGAAAGCCGACCTCATCTGCGCCTGGGCAGAAGCGATTCAACTGGCGGGTTTCTCCGAAGACGAAGCAAACCGCTTGTTTGGAAAGCCGCCAGAAGGAACCAAGCTGAAACTTTCTCCGAAAGCGGTTCCAGATGCGCAAGCCGCGTTCATGAAGCGCTACGCACAGATCAACAAATTGCTGGAGCCCTCCTGATGCCGCTGTCATCGCCTTTGCTCATTGGACTGTCCGCCGTGATGGTTGCTGTCGAAGGCGACGCCCCCCGCGTATTGATCACCCAGCGCGAGACGGGCGAAGACGCCCTGCCCTTTGGTGCATTTGACCCGGACCGCCATCGCACGTTTGACCTGTCATTGCGGGGCTGGGTGCGTGAGCAAACCGGCTTTGAACTCGGCTATGTCGAGCAACTCTACACGTTTGGGGACAAGGATCGCGAAACCCCCGAAGCCACTCTGGCAGATTCAGCCCCGAATGCGCGCGTCATTTCGGTCGGCTACCTCGCCCTGACCCCAGAGCCCCGCCCCGCGGATGATTCCTTCGAGGCGCGGTGGCACTCCTGGTATCGATATTTTCCGTGGGAAGATCATCGCAGTGGCCGTCCAGCGCTGATCGATGCACACATTGCGCCCCGCCTGATGACGTGGGCCGCCGGGAATGAACGTCGGTTGGAACGTGCCCGCGCTGCTTTCGCTCTGGATGGAATCCGGTGGATTGAGGAGCGCGTTCTGGATCGTTACGAATTGCTGTATGAGGCCGGGCTTGTCATCGAATGCGCGCGCGATGCTGGCCTGCCAGAACCGGATGTCCGCCTCGGCGAGCCAATGGCCTCGGATCACCGGCGTATTCTGGCCACGGCAATTTCTCGTTTGCGCGGCAAGATCAAATACCGGCCAGTCGTTTTCGAACTGATGCCAGACAAATTCACTCTGTCGTCACTTCAGCGCG